>CAMDSG010000109.1 GCA_945907055.1 Bifidobacterium breve
CCTGGATCGTTCTCGGAGTCGCTGACTCCAATGCGAGTCCCCAACGTGAGTCTCAGATCGTTTATTACTCCGATCCAACGCCCCGCAGCATCGACATCGAGGGAGATCTCGACCCCTCGGCGCGAGTGCTTGCCAGACTCAATATCTCCTATGAACGCAGTTATGGCATTGCCACGAACTTGGGCCATGTCGCCATGGACCGTTGCTTGAAATGCGAACTCGGCGGCATCCTCAGTCGGGTCGAGATACGCACGGGGGAACAACCTTGATCGCACTGCCTCATCCCCAGCGGCTGGGAACGGCGAATCAACTACCGCGAGAGTTGAGCGAGCGAGATCAATAAGGGCCTCGGCCTCGGGGGAAGAGAGGGTCAAGAGCAGCGGATCGTCGCCATGCTCAAATCGATAGTCACTCATGAGTCACTCACGAGTCACTCATGAGTCACGCTGCGTAGTTGCCCATAGGCCATGAGCGTGGAGCTGAGCGACGTAGTGCTCAGCCTGCTCGCGCCTCCCGGAGATAACGACTGAGCGGCCATCGTTATGAACCTCAAGCATAAGTTTCGTTGCCTTCTCATGCGAGTAGCCAAAGAGTTTCTGGAAGATCAGAACTACGTACGACATCAGATTTACCGGATCGTTCCAGACAACCACATTCCATGGTCGATCCAGATCAACCGAGGTATCAGAGATCGGCTCTTGGATCTCCACGGGGAGAGCCGAGTTCACGACGCGCGCACCTCTGATGCGACACGCGCTAGCAAGCCATTTACAAAGCGACCGGAGTCCTTTGTTGAGTACTGCTTAGCAAGATCTACAGCCTCACTAATCGCAACCGCTGTAGGGACCTCCTCCGCATAGAGGAGTTCGTAGGCAGCGATTCGAAGTATGCAGCGATCAATCACAGGCATGCGCTCAAGGCTCCAGTTCTGCGAGAACTCTGTGAGGTACTTATCAATCGCCTCACGATTCTCATATACGCCCTCAAATAGTTGCAGCGCATACTCATCTGGCTTGGTGGGGAGACCCTCGAGAATCCCAGGGGGCTCAACCTCACGAACCTCTGATTCATAGCAAAGTCCAAGTGCTCGCTCTCTGGACTCACGACGCGGCGCCACTTCTAGTACTAAGCGCGCGTCAGGTATTCGCCGGAGCGGGTGTCGACCTTGATGGTCTCTCCCACCTCAACGAAGAGGGGAACCTGAACCACAAGGCCGGTCTCGCAGGTTGCGGCTTTTCTGGCTCCAGAGACACGGTCTCCCTGAAGACCCGGCTCAGTCTCGGTGATTAGTAACTCAACTGATGCAGCAAGCTCAACACCGAGTACCTCGTCGAGGTATGTAGGGAGTACAGCGGAGTCACCCTCTTTTAGGTAGTTAACAGATTCGCCGAGTGCAGATGGGCTGACATGAACCTGGTCGTAGGTCTCTGTATCCATGAAGACATAGTCGGCGCCCTCTCGGTACAGAAACTGCATCTCGCGCTTGTCGATAATAGCGAGAGGTACCTTCTCATCAGCGCGGAAAGTCTTATCTACTACAGAACCGGTTCGATAGTTCTTAAGTTTTGTGCGAACGAAGGCACCGCCCTTACCTGGCTTGACATGCTGAAACTCCACAACGGTGACAAGCCCATCGGGGAGATTGAGGGCCATTCCGTTCTTGAGGTCGTTTGTTGAGATGCTCAATGTGGCCCTTATCGATTAGACAACTAGTTGTTTTGGAAATGCAGTTAGCGGATCGCATCCGCCCTCGGTAACGAAGACTGTGTCCTCAAGGCGCACCCCACCGATACCGGGGATGTAAACGCCAGGCTCAACAGTTACGACGTGACCGGCAACCAAAGTAGCACTAGAGGCCTGCGAGACCCGAGGGTCCTCATGTATCTCTACTCCGACTCCATGACCGGTGCCGTGTGCGAATGCCTCTCCCCAGCCCGCGGCGACGATGATGTCTCGGCAGACTCGGTCGACCTCTCGAGCAGCAACACCGGCTTTTACAGCGTCTCGGCCGGCAACCTGGCTCTCATAGACGACCTCCCACATGTGGCGTGCCTCTGGAGTTGGCTCCCCCACGCTCACCGTTCGGGTCATGTCCGAGCAATACCCATCCACGATGCATCCAAAATCTATGACCACTAACTCTCCATGCTCAATTACACGATTACTTGGTCGAGCATGCGGCTTGGCACCGTTTGGCCCTGAGGCAACGATCGGGTCAAATGAATTCCCATCGGCACCTCGCTCGCGCATCGCTACCTCGAGAGCAAGCGCAAAGGATCGCTCTGTGATGCCAGAACCAAGGATCGGAAGCAGTGAACCAAGCGCATCGTCGGCTATGGAGCAAGCCGATCTAATGCGCTCAACCTCGGATGACTCTTTGATCATCCGTAGGTCTTCGATAATAGGAGCACCCGGCAGAACCTCAACCTGGGGGAACCAGTTGTCAGCGAAGTCGCGAGCCTGCTGCCATGTAACGCCACCAGCCTCTAGAAGCAGGCGACGGATCCCTGTGCGCGATACCACCCTTTGAAGAGATTCGCGCTGCTCGCCAGCGGATACTCCAATCGAGATCTCAACATCTGCCTCGGCGGCGCTGAGTTGCTCGCGCGCCTGCTCGCGATACCTTCCATCAGTTACGAAAAGTGCATCGTCTGGCGCAATTAGCAGCATCGCAGCTGAACCGGTAAAGCCGGTGAGGTAGCGAATATTTGGGAGGCGAGTAACGAGGATCGCCTCACCTTCGCTCTCAAGTAACGCGGCGCGCAGCCTCGCGATTCGAGCGCCCACGGTTACCTTGCTTAGTCCTGTTGTCACTCTGCACCACCAATCATTCCGACCGCCGCATCAACAGCTAGGCGATAACCGCCTCTACCGAATCCCGCGACTGTTCCTGTGACATATGGGGCTACCACAGAGGTGCGCCTCCACTCTTCACGTGAACTCGGATTAGAGAGGTGAAGCTCAACCTTTACTCCATCGAATGAAGCGAGTGCATCAGCGATAGCGAAAGAAGTATGTGTAAAAGCCCCTGGATTAATCACGATTGCAGCACATCGACTTCGTGCCTGCTGAATAGCCTCGATCAATGCGCCCTCATGGTTTGACTGCATATCCTCGAGTTCGTGCCCTGCATCCTCGGCGGCTTGGCGTGCATCGCTTACACACTCGAGGAGCGTGTCGCTGCCATAGATCTCAGGCTCGCGGGTTCCGAGCATGTTTAGGTTTGGTCCAGAGATGAGGAGGATTATCGCCATAGGGGTTTAGCCTCCCACGCCGACGCAGCGAAATGCGTAAGCCAGAGCATCTGTTGGTGGGTCATCCACCAACTGAAGGCCATCTTTCCCGGGCAGAACAAATGTTAGCCCGCCCGATGCCTTCTTATCCCTGCGCATTATTGCGAGGAGATCCTCCGCTTTTACCTCCGAGCCCCCTGGGACCTCAAGGGGCAGCCCGAGAGAGGACGCTACAGAGCAGTAGCGCTTCGCAGTCTCGGCTGAGATCCTGCCCGCAGCCTCGGCGAGCTCCACGGCGAAGATGAGGCCAATTGAGACCGCCTCCCCGTGGGTAAGTTCGTAACCACCCCGTGTCTCAAGTGCATGAGCGAGCGTGTGTCCGAGATTCAGTGTTGCTCGAATTCCTGTGCGCTCATATGGATCGGCGGCGACTACCTGAGCCTTAATTTCACAGCACATCGCGACCAGATCTGCGAGCACTGCAGGATCGCGCGCTAATACAAGGTCGGTGCTGTTATTAAGTAGTTCAATTAGGCCTGTGCCACTGATCCCGAAATCAGAGATCAAAGCATATTTGGCGATCTCTCCGAGTCCACTCCGATACTCGCGAGGAGAGAGCGATGCCAGGGTATCCGTATCTACGGCAACGGCAATAGGCTGATGAAAGGCTCCAACAAGGTTCTTGCCTTCTGGAATATTGACCGCTGTCTTACCGCCGATAGCGGCATCGACCTGCGCGAGGAGCGATGTAGGGACCTGCAGAACATCTACACCTCGGTAGTAAACAGAGGCTGCAAATCCTGCAGTGTCACCAACTACTCCTCCACCTAGAGCGACCACAACATCGCCTCGAAGGAGGCCGAACTCGGCGAAGTTCCGACAGAGCCCCTCAACGGTTGAGAGCGACTTGGCTTCCTCTCCGTCGCCGATCAGAAAGACTTCAGAGTTAGCCAATCCGGACCTAATCGAATCTAGATATAGATCAGCGATGGCGGACTGAGAGACAATCGCCACGCGACGGCGCTCACTAAGCATCTCGGGTACAAGATCAAGAGCGCCAGCGCCTATGTGGATGTCGTAGGCAGGCTCTAATGCGACGCCTACTCTGTGGATCGTCATCGGTTCTGCACCATCATTCCGTAAAACCCTCAATAAAAGCATTAATTATTAGGTCAGCAACCGCTGAGACTCCTAGCCCAGCAGTATCTATCCGCAGATCTGCCATTGCTTCGTATGCCCCATAACGTACCTCTGAGAGGGCCTGAAGGGTTGCGACTGGATCGCCCTCTGCAAGCAAGGGGCGCGCTCCGCTCTTTCGAGTTGCCCTCTCCGCTAGTTCAGCTATCGGCGCGTCGAGCCAAACTACGTACCCCGATTCGCGAAGAGCTTCTTGGTTGACCGGGTCAATTGCTACCCCTCCTCCACAAGAGATCACGAGCGGAGCCTCTGACGCGGAAGCTGCGGATACCGCTCTGCGCTCTAGTTCACGAAATTCGTTCTCTCCAAGAGTGGCAAAAATTCGAGCCACGGAGATTCCCGCAGCCTCTTCAACCATGTGATCCGTATCAACAAATTTGCGCTCTAGGCGCTTTGCACAGAGAGCACCAGCGCTTGACTTACCAGCACCCATTAGGCCTACGAGTACCAAATGGCGCTCAAAGGATTCCTTGGACACCTAAATACTCCCCGTTTACTTAAGAGATGCGATGTAGGAGTCGTGATTGCGACGGAGCTCTATGAGTGAGTCTCCGCCGAACTTTCTCCCAACCTCAGCTGCCAAAACGAGAGCGGTCATTGTCTCGGCAACTACACCCGCTGCAGGAACAGCTGTTACATCGGTGCGCTCTTTAAAGGAGACGGTCTCAGCCTTAGTCTCAGTATCTACAGTCTTGAGGATTGGCTTGTTAAGAGAGGCAAGCGGCTTCATCGCAACACGCGCCACTAGGAGGTCTCCAGTTGTCATGCCGCCCTCGGTGCCTCCAGCGCGATGGGAACCGCGGTGGTAACCAGCGGCCTCATCCCAGAGAATCTCGTCATGCGCCTCGCTACCGCGACGCGCAGCAATCGCCCATCCATCACCAATCTCAACGGCTTTCATAGCTTGAATACTCGTTAATGCTTGAGCGAGGAGCCCGTCGATCTTGCGATCCCAATGCACATGGGATCCGAGACCAGGAGTTACTCCGAAACCGAGGATCTCGACTATCCCGCCGAGGGAGTCCCCGGCCTTAGATGCTCCCTCGACCGCTGCGATCATTGCTGCCTCGCTTGATTTATCGAAGCAGCGCACCGGCGATGCGTCGATGGTCTCAAGATCCTCTGGCCCAGGGGTAGCAGCCCCGTCGCTGACGGTGGCCTCCCCCATGCGAACAACGTGGCTGATCACTGTCGTACCAATTTCACGAAGCAATGCTTTAGCGATTGCACCTGCCGCGACGCGCGCAGCGGTCTCGCGAGCGCTTGCGCGCTCCAATACATTTCGAGCATCAGTAAATCCGTATTTCTGCATTCCAATTAAGTCGGCGTGCCCAGGGCGAGGCTGGGTTAGCGGCTTGGCAGTTACGCCTGGCGCAGCACTCATCTCCTCTTCCCATTTAGGCCACTCGGTATTACGAATCAATATTGAAAGAGGCGAGCCGAGGGTTGCTCCGTGACGGACGCCGGA
>CAMDSG010000110.1 GCA_945907055.1 Bifidobacterium breve
CATACCCTCATTGTGATTGCGTTGCTCTCGCCTGGAGTAACCGAGATGAACTCAACATTCGTTCGATTCGGAAATCGTGTGTCAATTTCGAGAATCGGACCATGCTCGACAACTCGCGCCTCCGCTGGGTCATCTACGAGTAGCACCCAATGCGGGTTGCCCATACCAGCGGCGTCCCCAGAATAACTAACACCATCGATAACTGAGGAGAGCCCTCGTGGGTCTTGCACTGTGGTCGGAATACTCTCGGAGTCGAATGCAACCGCACCCATATCCACGGTTGCATATACGAGTACCCCTTCGCTATCTATCTCTAGATCAAGCACCCTGCGCCCTGCCGCAGTATCCACACGCAATACTCCATCGGTACCGAGTCCGATTGAGACTGCAAACAATCCGAGGGCGCGTATTCCGTTTCCGCTCATCTCGGCGTCGCTACCGTCAGCATTGATCAAGCGCATTGAGCAGTGCGCTCGTTCGAGGACATCAGCGCCGGCAGCGAGTTCGTACGGCAGACCGAGTAGTAATAACCCGTCGGCCCCAAACCCCTTATTTCGATCGCATAATGCTGAAGCCTGACTCACGAGTACCGCAGGATCCCAGTGGCACGCATCAACAACGAGGAAGTCGTTCCCCGTGGCCTCGATTTTTTGGAGGGTAATTAGGCTCATGCTGCCCCCCACCATGCCAGCAATGCGGGGGTCGTGTCCTCGATTTTCTCGACTGCCGCAAACCATGTGATGCGCGGGTCGCGCCGAAACCACATTCGCTGGCGCCTTGAGAATGATCTAGTGCGGCGTTTTGCAGTCTCGAAGGCATCCACGAAGGCTAAATCTAGCTTCGACTCTGGTGACTTTTCTAGGTCTCTCTCCATGTCTAGGACCTCCTCCAACTCCTTATATCCAATGGCTTGACGCGCTGTTCTCGACCATCCGCGTGGTTCGGCCCGCAGTGCGCGTACTTCGTCGAGAAGTCCGCCGAGCCGCATCGCGTCGAACCGCTCATGAATCCTGAGCGCAGTTACATCACGCGAGAGCCACAGACCCGCTATGCGAACTGGGAATGCAGTTGGTCCGTACCTATCAAGCCCTGGTCCAAACGACGAGAAAGGCTCGCCCGTCTTCTCAATTACCTCTAGGGCGCGCACGATGCGGCGAACATTATGTGGATCAATTCGTGACGCAGCGAGAGGATCAGCAGCGAGAAGCCGCTCATAGGCTGCGGCGACTCCTCCAGGTTCGGCGGTACGCGCCTCAATCTCTGCGCGCAGCACTAAATCTTCTCCGGGGAAACGAAGGTCATCTATTACAGCCTGCACGTATAGGCCTGTCCCCCCTACCAAAAGAGCACGCTTGCCTCGTGACTCGATATCCGCTACTGCTTTTCTGGCCTCAATTTGAAACTGCTGCACTGACCACACCTGCCAAGGATCTATCACGTCAATCATGTGGTGGGGCACTCGCTCGCGCGCCTCGCCATCTACCTTGGCGGTGCCGATATCCATGCCTCTATAAACCTGCATGGAGTCAATGGAGACAATCTCAACATCGCCGAGAGCCTCAGCAGCGCGCAGCGCGATCTCAGATTTACCCGAGGCAGTTGGGGCAACCAATGCAAGGTGCTCAACACTGCCGAGTCCGAGCGTGTCGGCCTCCTCGCGAGCGTCGCCTTCTCCAACATTGCGGGCGCTCCCTGAAGAACCCTGACTCACCCTGAGGTAACCGGAATCCGAACACGCCTCCGTGCAGCCGGCTCGGTTGCTTGAACAAACTCAGCGCTAAGCCAATGCGGAGCAGCGCTTGTAATTCGGGCCTCGGCCATCGACCCTGGGGCTAAGAGCACTCCCTCAGGTGGCTTGAAGTGGACCAATTTAGATTGACGAGTTCGCGCTGCGATAACAGCGGCGTCTTTCTTCGATGGCCCCTCAATGAGGACCTCCTCTACGCGACCGACACGCGCCTCATAGCGGAAGAGAGCATCGACATCGCAGAGTTCGGTAAGGCGCGTCATGCGCTCTGCTACTACCTCTGGCGCCACAAAATCATCGACCATCTCCGCGGCCTCTGTACCCGGGCGAGGCGAGAATACGAATGTATAGGCAGAGTCATATCGAGCCTCGGCGACTACCTCCATCGTGCGCTCAAAGTCTTCGTCAGTCTCCCCGGGGAATCCAACGATGATGTCCGTCGTGACCGCAAGGTCGGGGATACCCGCACGTGCTGCAGCGAGTCGCTCTAGATAGCGCTCAGCGGTATATCCGCGGTGCATGCGCGCAAGTGTGCGATTCGATCCCGACTGCAGAGGCAGGTGAAGGTGCTCACAGACCGCCTCGCACTCCGACATCGCAGCGATTGTCTCAGGGCGTAGATCCTTGGGGTGCGGGGAGGTAAATCGAATTCGCTTTATTCCCTCAACAGCGTCTACTGCACGCAGCAGGTCTGCGAACTGCGGTGCATACTGTGCAGCCCCTAGGTCACGGCCATAGGAGTTCACATTCTGGCCGAGCAGAGTTATCTCGTTTACGCCGTCGGCGCTTAGTTGCTCTACCTCGTAGACGATGTCACCCATACGACGACTAACCTCACTGCCGCGCACACTTGGAACAATGCAGAAGGCGCAAGAATTATCGCATCCGATCTGAATCGTTACCCATGCCGAGTGATCTACTTCGCGACTAGCGGGGAGAGCAGATGGGTAGGCCTCATGCTCCTCAAGAATCTCCATGACTGACTCTCCGGTGAGGCGTGACTGCTTAAGCAGTGCCGGAGCGCTCGCAAGATTATGGGTACCGAAGACGACATCAACATGCCCAGCACGCTGCTGAACTATGTCGCGGTCCTTCTGAGCAAGGCAGCCCCCAACAGCAATCTGCATATCCGGGCGTCGATCCTTCAGCGACTTGAGGTGCCCGAGTGTTCCGTAGAGGCGGTTATCGGCATTCTCGCGAATGCAGCAGGTATTGAGCACCACTACATCTGCAAGCTCTAGGTCATCAGTAGGTTCGAGACCATCTGCAATTAGGACCCCGGCGATGCGCTCGGAGTCATGCTCGTTCATCTGACACCCAAAGGTGCGTACGAGGAATCTCCTTGGCTCGGTCACAGGCGGCAGTCTAGGACTCCCCTACGATCCCTCAACATGCGAGAGCACAAAGAACCCCAAGTCTCTAGGGGCACTAGCCCCACTAACCGACCGAGAAGCCATTGCCGCATCTAACTCTTCTGGAGTGGGGGCTCTGTTTTGCGGTAGTCACCTTTGGAGGGACGACACAAGGGGTCGTGGGTCTTGGGCTCAATCTCATTGGCGTGCCCATTATTGCGATGATCAACCCAGATGCCGTACCAGCATCATTTCTACTCATAGGCATCCCCCTCTCACTCACAATCTCAATACGCGAGAGGCATGCAATTGATCGCTCTGGCATCGGCTGGATCATCGCGGGGAGGGTCCCCGGAACAGTCCTTGGGCTCATCGTGGTCTCCGCTCTCGCGCCGAACGCTCTACTTGTAGCGGTTGGCTGCTCAATCATTATTGGGGTATGCCTTCTTAGTCTGCGCTCGCCATCGGAGATAACTCCCCTTGAAGCAGGTACTGCTGGCTTGGCCGCTGGTGCACTTGGGACTGCGGCAGCTGTAGATGGGCCACCCCTTGCGCTTCTCTACCAGCACCATGCTGGCGAACGCCTTCGCGCAACTCTCGCTGTTGCATTTGTTGTTGGGAATGTCATGTCCCTTACCGCCCTTGCTATCGCCGGCAAACTCGGATGGCCTCAGGTCTCCTTCGCCATATGCATGCTCCCCGCTATTGCAATTGGTTACGCAATATCGCATCCGATTCGAGCGCGGGTAGACGGAACAAAGCTTCGACCATATGTTCTACTCATCGCACTAAGCGCAGGCTTTGCCGTACTTATTCGAGGACTCTTCTAAACACCCGCCCTACTCGGAGAGAGAAAAAGGCCCGAGCCTCCAAGTGCATATGCGCACTTAGTGACTCGGGCCTTAATCAACCTCTCGGCAAATTAGCCGTCTATGTCAACCTCGATTGGTCCTTTGAGAACCTCAAGACCATCAATAATCTCAAGACCGTTGAGACTATCGAGATCATCTAGCTCATCTATCTCGAGAACTCCATCATCTTGGCCAAGCCCTGATGCAACACGAATCTTCTCGCTTATCTCAAACATGAGGTCAATATTCTCGGAGAGGAACTTCTTCGAGTTTTCACGCCCCTGGCCGAGCTGCTCGCCCTCATAGGTAAACCAAGCACCGGACTTCTTGATGATCAGGAGATCAACACCAACATCGAGGATGGATCCCTCGCTGCTGATCCCCTTTCCGTACATGATGTCGAACTCGGCCTGGCGAAATGGCGGAGCTACCTTGTTCTTTACGACCTTGACTCGGGTTCGGTTACCGACAATCTCGGTGCCGTCTTTGATCGCCTCAATGCGGCGAATATCAAGGCGCACTGATGAGTAGAACTTCAGCGCTCTACCACCAGGGGTCGTCTCCGGAGATCCGAACATGACTCCGATCTTCTCCCGCAACTGGTTGATGAATACACAGATTGTGCGCGACTTGTGCAGGTTGCCGGTAAGTTTGCGCATTGCCTGACTCATCAAGCGAGCCTGGAGTCCAACGTGGGTATCGCCCATCTCTCCCTCGATCTCAGCGCGAGGTACGAGTGCTGCGACTGAGTCGACAACTAGAACATCGAGTGCTCCAGAGCGGATCAGCATGTCTGCGATCTCGAGGCCCTGCTCACCTGTGTCTGGCTGTGAGATGAGGAGGTCATCGACATTGACTCCAATTGCCTTTGCGTAGACAGGGTCGAGAGCGTGCTCTGCATCGATGTATGCACATACCCCACCATTGCGCTGAGCCTCGGCGACTACGTGGAGGGCGAGTGTTGACTTACCGGATGACTCTGGGCCGAAGATCTCGATAACGCGCCCACGTGGTAGCCCGCCTATTCCGAGCGCAAGGTCGAGAGCAAGTGCACCGGTCGAGATGGCCTCGATACCGACGTTGCCCTGCTCGCCGAGGCGCATGATGGACCCCGTACCGAACTGCTTCTCGATCTGGCCTAGTGCCATCTCGAGTGCTTTATCTCTCTCGACCGTATTTCCACCGGTCTCGCGAATCCCTGGCGTGGGCTTTGGGGTCTTGGCTGCCTTAGTGGGTCTCATGGCTTTATCTCTCTATCTCTCTGCGGGCCACTCTGGACCCTGGACTGTGAACTGTGAACTGTGAACTGTGATTGGTCTGTGATTACGAGTTGGAATTTGCTTGCTCTGTGTTGCTTTGTCTCGACTCTGTCTTTAGGGGGAGTTGCCGTCTTAGTTGCTGTCTTAGAAGTTATGTGAAGCCTGTGACAGTCATGGAGGTCCCCCCAAGACTGCGAACTTCAAGTGGGTTATTTGCGCACTCCGGCACGATACAACGAACACCCGTTCGCATCGTGGATTATCTGGCCAAATTCTCAAAAAAATCAGAATTCCCAGTACTGGCAAGGCTTTTTATAGAGAGAGTAAGGGTCTATGCCCACATTTCTTATCTGACGACCAAAGAATCACAGTTTTTCGCACTACTCCGGGGCTGGGGCTCAGCCTCTATTGCCCAAGCCTGAGGGTGCCAATCTGAGCAAATGGCACATCGCCCTTGGAGCCCCTGGACTTGGGAGCATCCAGCAGGAGAATCTCCTCAACTAGCCATGGCTCTCCAATAGCAACCCCCTCGAGAGCGGCAATATCTGGTCTTAGATCTGCCTTGCGATTCAATCGAGCAATTGTTAATTGCGGCGTAAAAATATGTGAAGCAATACGAACCCCATGAACACGTGCAGCCTCGAGCACT
>CAMDSG010000111.1 GCA_945907055.1 Bifidobacterium breve
CGAGGGCGCATCTCAGCGGGGTCCTGCCAGTTGTTGTTCGTACCTGCATCGATCTCACGCTCTGAGCAGATGAAGGTGCGGTCCTCAACGCGCGCAACGTCGGAGGGGTCTGTAGCTGCCCAGTAGGAGTTAGGGCGCTTGGCATCGTCAAGAGGAACGAAGGTTCCGGCATCAACTAATTGTTTGGCGAGGATCTCAGCCTCGGCATCGGTTCCCTCGAACCAGTGAACGGATGCTGGCTCGCATAACGCTGCCATCTCCTCTACCCATGCGAGTAGGCGAGCGTTTTTTGTGGGGGCTGTCGTGACAATGGACACGGGTGCTGCTCCTAGCGAGATGGGTAAGCCCTCTTGGTATGGGCGCTTGTCAGTGGTTCGCAATAATAGGCCCGAGGCGCTAATCCCTACCAACCGCGCACTCGGCCCGCGTCCATCAGGCTCGGAATCTGGTGCATGTATTACTCAAGGCGCTAGGCGAGGCTTAGCGCAGCCAAGGGATCTTAGATTTGGACCTGGTCTGGGAGTCCGAGGTCTTTCTCAGCGCCACTGCGCACACGAGAGGCGCGCCCCTCAGAGTCGAGATCAAAATTGACCCGCTGCCCTTGGCGAAGGGTCCTAAACAGTGAGCCTTCAAGAGCGTCAGGAGAGAGGATTATGTCAAGGCGATCTGTATCGCGCACAACTACACCCTCGCCACTATCCGGATCAAAGGATCGAACTACACCCTGCACGGAGTTAGCGCTTCTGGACCTTGCCGGCCTTTAGGCAGGCTGTGCAGACGTTTACACGCTTGGGGGTGCCGTTTACAATCGCGCGCACCTTCTGAATGTTGGGATTCCAACGGCGCGGCGTGCGGCGGTGCGAGTGGCTGAGGCGCATACCGAAGATTGGCTTCTTTGCGCAGATGTCGCATACGGATGACATTTATAAACCTCAAGATCGTTCTTAGGACGGATCGGAGAGTAGCAGGGCGATGGTGTCTAGGTCGCTCTCGGGGTTTTGAGGTTGGGGATCGCACTGCAAATATTGACAGCAGGGAGGCGGGGTCGAGGTCGCTCTCAAGGCTTGGAGGTGGGTAATTCAGGTTTCTTTGGGCTCGCTTGGCTCTCTTGGGTAACCACCACGGCGGTACTATCGGCGAGTGCCTTCCCTTGAGACCCTCTCCGCTGCAGACCTGCGCCAAGTCCTAATTCGATTTAGGGACGCCCTGCGGAGCCATCAGGAAGAATTAAACCGCCTCAACGTCTACCCGGTCCCCGATGGTGACACGGGTACGAATATGACCCTTACCCTCGAGACGGTAGCGAGTGAACTCCGAACTGCGGAGACAATGGATGAGGTCTGCGAGGCAATTGCACATGGATCACTAATGGGGGCGAGAGGCAACTCTGGAGTAATTACCTCTCAGATTCTGCGTGGCCTGGCAGAGACTTTCCGCCCTGCCGACTCCATTGGTCCAGTGGAGTTAGTCGCCGCCCTGCGCCGCGCTGCCGATGCTGCTTATCAGGCAGTTATGCGACCGGTTGAGGGGACAATCCTCACCGTTGCTAGAGAGACAGCCGAGGCCGCTGAGAATGTAACGCCCTCGAGTCTTGAGTCGGTTCTGTTAGCTGCATCCGCAGGCGCAGAGGAATCAGTTCTACATACGCCAGAGCTTCTACCTGCACTACGTGATGCGGGTGTTGTAGATGCCGGAGGGCGTGGCTTCACGCTCTTGATAGATGCATTCTTAGAGGTTGTATCGGGTCGTCCGATTCCCGAGCCTGTGCTCGGCGATGCCCCAAATATTGTTCGAGCGCACCTCGCTGGCGAAGACATTGCCTCACTGCGCTACGAGGTCATGTTTTTACTTGAGGCGCCAGAGTCCACGATTGATGCTTTTAAAGCAGCGTGGATGGCCCTCGGCGACTCAATCGTTGTTGTTGGTAGCGACGGTCTCTGGAACTGCCATGTTCATACCGACGACATTGGTGGATCGATCGAGGCTGGTATCGATGCTGGTCGCCCCCGCAGTATCCGAGTCACCGACCTAATCGAGCAGGTCGAAGAGGAGCAGTGGGTACGCGACCACGACTCTGATGACCACAGCCACTCCGATGAGGAGCAGGTAGCAACTGCGGTTGTATCGGTGGGCGTTGGTGAGGGTGTCAAACGCTTGCTACGGAGTCTTGGAGTACATGAGATCGTTGCGGGCGGACAGTCAATGAACCCCTCGACTGCGCAGATTCTTGAGGCTGTTGAACGCTGCCCCGCCGAGTCTGTAATTGTGCTGCCCAACAACAAGAACATTATCCCAGTTGCACAGCAGGTAAATGCTCTCTCAACTAAACGAGTAGAGGTGCTCTCTACCGTCTCAGTACTAGAAGCGCTGTCTGCATTGTTTACATACGATCCAGACTCTGACTGCGAGGTCAACCTTGCTGCTATGGATGCTGCGGCAAAAGGGGTCAGAGCGGGAGAGGTAACGCAGGCGGTGCGTGATAGTTCCGCAGAGTGCGGCCCAATAAAAGAGGGCGATTGGTTAGCAATTGGCCCCAACGGCATCGGCGCTACTGCAACTTCGGCAGCAGGAGCGGCGTTTGCGCTTGTGGATTCACTTGTAGATGAAGACAGCGAGATCGTGACAGTGCTCGTTGGTACTGACGCTAGGCCTGCCGAGGTGGAGCGAGTGCGCGAGCACTTGAGAGCGAGACACCCACACGTTGAGGTCGAGGTACATGAAGGCGGCCAGCCTCTCTATCCCTACCTCATTGGGGTGGAGTAGCCGCTCCCTCCTAGAGAGTGAGAGCGCAACGCCGACGAATCTGTGGACGAGCACCCGCGCACCTTCCGTGAACTTGAGAGTACAACTCTCGGAGACATAGGCATATCAGCGCGGCTCATTGAGCGTTTCGAGGTCATGGGGATTCGCTCAGTTTTAGATTTGCTGCGCCTCTATCCACGCCGCCTACATGATCGATCAAACATCACGCCGCTCACCGATATAGAGGTAGGTGTCGAGGCGACGGTTTTCGGCTCTGTTGAAAAATGTGAATTGAAGTCCGGACGAAATAATAAGAAGCGTGTAGAGGTAATCCTGCGTAACGGCGATGCGCGCCTTCGTGTCACCTTCTTCAATCAGGTTTGGCGCCAGAAAGAGTTGGCTCCAGGTACTGAGGTCGCGATGTTCGGAAAGGTTGACTCATTCGGCGGCAGCCTCCAGATGGTGAACCCTATTGTCGATGTTCTTGGCAAGGCTGGCGAGGGGAAGACCGGCCGCATCATTGCTGTTTATCCACAGTCGGCCAAGGCCGGGCTTAGTTCGTGGGACATCGCTCCAGCTGTTGCTAAGGCTCTCGAGTGGGTAGGGGAGTTCTACGAACCTCTCGATGAGGCGCTTCGCTCTCCGCTGAAGTTGAGCAAGATTGATCGCACAAAGGCGTTCAACGATATTCATAGCGTTCCAAGCATTGAGGATCACCGGCAGGCCGAGCGACGACTCAGGTTTGATGAGTTTCTTGTTGCCCAGATTGGCTTAGTGGCTCGCAAGCGCGCACTCCAAGCCTCAGACGCAGGGATCACTCACCACATAGCCGGCCCGCTTGTAGAGAAGTTCATATCGAACCTTCCTTTTGAGATGACTGACGACCAGCGCATTGCAATATCTGAGATAAACCAAGACCTTGCGACCGCAGCGCCGATGCATCGCCTGCTGCAAGGAGATGTGGGGTCTGGAAAGACAGTGGTTGCATTGGCCGCGATGCTCACAGCGGTAGAGGGTGGCTATCAAGGAGCGATGATGGCACCTACCGAAGTACTCGCAGAGCAGTTATTCGCAGTGGCGAGCCGCACGATCGGGGTGCTCAAGGTTCCGTCCCCTGATGGAGTGCTCCTCTCAGAGCAAGAGGTCGGCGTCCGTTTATTGACGAACCGCACCAAGGCGAGCGAGCGAGTAGCAATAGCTGATGGCCTTCGCAATGGAACAATCCATATTGTGATCGGTACGCATGCACTTCTATACGGTGAGTCTCCATTTACGAATCTTGGTGTGATCGTTATTGATGAGCATCACCGATTTGGCGTTGAGCAGCGCGACGTTTTGAAGCAGCGTGCTGGGGAGGGGAGAGTGCCCGATGTTTTAGTGATGACCGCGACACCAATCCCGCGTACTGCAGCACTACTCATCTATGGAGACCTCGATATCTCGACTCTCAAGGTCATGCCCTCGGGGCGAGAGCCGATTACGACCGAACTATTGAAGCGCGAGACAGTCGCAGTAGGTGCTGCTTACCAACGGGTTCGAGATGAGGTCAAGAATGGACACCAGGCCTATGTCGTCTGCCCGTTAGTTGAGGACTCCGGAAAGATTGAGGCAGCCGCTGCAACAAAGCGAGCGGAGGAACTTGGTAATACAGAGTTCAAGGGCGTAAGAGTTGGTTTGCTTCATGGCCAGATGCCCTCCTCGGATAAAGAGAAGATCATGAACGCCTTTCGCAGTAAAGAAATAGATGTATTGGTCGCTACGACAGTGATTGAGGTTGGGGTTGACGTTCCAAACGCAACGGTCATGGTTATAGAGGATGCCCAGCGTTTTGGTTTAGCGCAGTTGCACCAGTTGCGCGGGCGAGTTGGTCGCGGTGGCGGGGCATCTTGGTGCTACCTGATTGCTGACGTAACTACAAAGGACGCAGCCGCACGGATGGATGCCATGGTCGAGACGACGGATGGATTTGTTCTAGCCGATCGAGATTTGGAGATTCGTGGGACTGGACAAATTTTCGGTGAGCGTCAATCTGGCCAGAGTATTGATAAGCACCTTCGCTTAGCGCGCCTTCCGCGCGATATTAAATATGTTGAGTTTGCTCGAACAACTGCAGAGTTAATCCTGGACGCTGATCCGGACCTGGCTCGCCACCGGCCGTTAGCTGAAGAGGTTGAGGACCTCCTCGGCGATGATGTCGAGTACCTCTTTAAATCCTGATGGCAGGTCGTGGCCCGCGCGTTATCGCTGGAGAGTTTGGTGGCATGCGGCTGAGCACTCCGCGTGGCGACCGAACCCGACCAACCTCTGATCGCGTTAAGGAGTCGCTCTTCGCTGTGCTTGGGCAGCGTGTGGTCAATGCGAGAGTCTTAGATATTTACTCGGGTTGCGGTGCTCTGGCGATTGAGGCGCTATCTCGCGGAGCCCAGAGCGCTGTATGCGTTGAGCGCGACTCGAATGCTCTTAAGTCAATAGCGACCAATATTGAGAGTGCCCGAGTAGGCGATCGGGTCGCTGTGAGGGGCCGGACTGTTGAGCCATACCTAGCGGACCCAACCGGCGGTGCGGGAGCAGACGGGCCTTTTGATCTTGTATTCGCTGACCCTCCGTACGAAACCTCTAACGGGGTCATCGGAGATCATCTGCGCGCCATCCTGTCTCACGGCGCCCTAGCCTCAGGCGGGGCAGTGGTGATCGAGCGCTCTAGCGGCTCGGAGGCGTTAGTCGAGCCTGGTTGGGATGTCACGTGGAGCCGTACTTACGGCGATACGCTGCTCATGGTGCTTGAGCCGCTTCAGGAGTCAACTCAGTAGTTATCCCAATCGGGGAGCTATGCGGGGGCCTCTTTAGCGCTCTAAATATGTACCGTTCTCAATTAGTACCGTTCTAGATATGACTGCTCTAAATATGTACCTCTCTAAATGAAGTGATCTAGTTTCTAAGATTCACAACAAGCCCGAGTGCGGGATCGCCCAAGATAAGGATGTGCCGGTGTCAATAGCCCTCTGCCCGGGTTCGTTCGACCCGGTAACCCGCGGCCACCTCGACATCATCGAGCGAACCTCGAGACATTTCTCCGAGGTAGTCGT
>CAMDSG010000112.1 GCA_945907055.1 Bifidobacterium breve
GCTTGGAGTGGCGCCCACCATTCGCTAGGTGAGGAGCTACTGCGCCCGAGCGCCATATATGCGCCAGCTATGTCGGCGCTCAACCGTCGAGTCGATGTCCATGCTTTTGCGCATGTAACTGGCGGAGGTATCGGTGGAAACTTAGAGCGCGTACTCCCGAGCTCGTTAGACGGAGTAATTCGTCGTGGGGTCTGGGAGGAGCCGAGGATTTTTGCCGAGGTGCAGGCCGCAGGGGATATATCTGATGATGAGATGCAGCGCACCTTTAATCTCGGGCTCGGGATGCTTGCCGTAGTTCCAGCGGGAGAGGTCGAGGCCGCTCTCGACTCGGTGAGAGCCTCTGGGCACCAAGCCTGGTTGGTGGGCGAGATCGTGCACGGCAGCGGCCGCGCACATATAACCAGCCACTAAATCAGCCCCTCATTGGGCGCCTATCAGGCCCCCAAACCCTGCCTCGACGCTTAGTCGGAAACGAGCCGAATGCGTCTCAACACCGGGACAGAGGCGAGCCCGGGGCATAATCTGATACCGCGTCAGAACAATGCCGTAAAGCGGATGACCCCGCTCCTCTTACCGGAGACCAGATGACCTCTACCGATCCCTCATCCCTTGCAGCGGCGAAAGCCCGCTACGACGACGAGCGCGCCAAGCGCGTTCGCGACGAAGGCGTTGGGCAGTACCACTCCCTCAATGAGTACCAACTCGATCAGGATCCTTGGGCAGATCCAAACTTCACGCGAGACCCCATTATTGAAGAAGTAGAGGTAGTGATTCTCGGTGGAGGGTTTGCAGGCATGCTCGCCGCAACGGACCTCCTGCGTCGCGGCATCACTTCATTCCGCATCATTGAGAAAGCTGCCGACTTCGGTGGAACCTGGTACTGGAACCGTTACCCCGGCTGCATGTGCGACGTAGATGCGACGATCTATCTCCCTCTTCTAGAGGAGACGGGATACATGCCGACAGAGCGTTATGCGAGCGCCTCGGAGATATTTGCATACTGCCAACTCCTGGGTCGCCATTTTGGACTCTACGAGCATGCTTTGTTCCAGACCGAGATCGAGTCCCTTAAATGGGATGACGATGCCAGGCGTTGGGGCCTCGTCTCAAAGCGCGGCGATCAGATACGTACGCAGTTCTTTATAGCGGCCGGCGGCCTCATGCATAAAGCGAAGTTGCCCGGCATCGAGGGGATCGAGCTCTTCGAGGGGAAGGCTTTTCACACAACGCGATGGGACTACGACTACACCGGCGGCAGCCCTACCGAATCCATGGATCACCTTCGCGACAAGGTTGTTGGAATTATCGGGACGGGCGCAACTTCCGTACAGGTAGTCCCGCAATTGGCGCGCACTGCTAAGGAGGTCTACGTATTCCAGCGGACTCCATCTGCAGTAGGGGTGCGCGCTCAAATGCCGATCGACGCCGAATGGTTCCGTTCTCTGCCTGCAGGTTGGCAGCAGGAGCGCATGCGTAACTTTACAGAAGTGGTTACCGGTAACACAGAGGAAGTGGACCTACTTGGTGATGGCTGGACTGCGGCGATGCGCGTCGATACGCAGACAATCCCAACAACCGATGAGCAACGAGCCGAACTCGAATCCATCGACTTTGAGGTTATGGAGGGATTCCGGCGTCGAGTCGATGAGGTAATCGAGGATAAAGAGACAGCCGAGAGACTCAAGCCTTGGTACGGAAAGCACTGCAAGCGCCTCTGCTTTCACGATGAATACCTGCAGTCGTTCAATCTTCCCAATGTGCATCTCGTTGATACCGATGGACGCGGCGTGCGTGAGATGTCTGCAGCGGGCCCGATTGTCGATGGTAAAGAGGTACCACTAGACCTGCTCATCTTCGCCTCAGGGTTTGAGGTTACGACCGGTCTTGTTGATCGGCTCGGGTTCGATCCGGTTGGGCGTGACGGGGTTCTACTAAGCGAGCGGTGGCATGACGGCACGCATTCGCTGCACGGAGTCATTACTGCAGAGTTTCCAAATCTTTTCGTCGTGAGTTTCATTCAGGCCGGATTTGGGCTCAACTTTGTGCACTTCCTCTCTGAGTCCGCCAACCACATCACTTGGCTGATCAAGCACTGCCTTACTGAGGGGATTGCATCTATTGAGGCAACGGTGGAGGCCGAGGACGAGTGGCTACAGACTCTCTGGAAGCGCTCCGGTGCGATTGCCCAATACAACAAGACATGCACGCCGAGTTATGGAAACAGTGAGGGTGCCCGCACGATGCTCGCAGCGCGTGGTGCTGTTTACCCTGGGTCCCTTATGGCCTACGCTGCTCTCCTCGACGACTGGCGCAAGGCGGGAACTCTCGAGGGCACTCGCGTAGTACTGAACTCCTAGCCTTTAGATTCTCCGATAATAAGTGACTATAAATTCATAATAAACGATCAATGAAAGGCCTAAATAATGCGCACCCAACTCTGTAACGACCTAGGTATTGAGTTCCCAATATTTGCGTTCACGCACTGCCGCGATGTGGTTGTGGCTGTATCAAAGGCGGGCGGTTTTGGTGTCCTCGGCGCAGTGGGCTTCTCTCCCGAGCAGCTCGAGATCGAACTGAACTGGATCGATGAGCACATAGGCGACCACCCTTATGGCGTCGATATCGTGATCCCGAATAAATACGAGGGCATGGATGCCGATATGTCGGCTGAGGATCTAACAAAGATGCTTCAGGACATGGTCCCTCAGCAGCATCTTGACTTTGCTCGCAAGCTCATGCTTGACCACGGAGTTCCGTTGCCAGAGGGCGAGGATGACAACACTCTCCAGCTACTTGGATGGACCGAGACCACCGCATCGCCTCAAGTTGATGTAGCGCTCAATCACCCGAAGATGACACTCATAGCGAATGCGCTTGGAACCCCACCTACGGACATGATTGAGAGGATCCACGCTGCTGGCCGCAAGGTTGCAGCACTCTGCGGTTCGCCTTATCAGGCGTTGAAGCACGCCGCTGCCGATGTTGACATCATCATCGCTCAGGGTGGAGAGGGCGGCGGTCACTGCGGAGAGGTGGGATCGATGGTTCTCTGGCCACAGGTCGTAAAGGCGGTTGCCCCGCGTCCAGTACTCGCAGCCGGTGGAATTGGGAGCGGCTATCAAATAGCGGCCGCTCTTGCACTTGGTTGTCAGGGCGCATGGTCTGGTTCGCAGTGGCTAATGGTTGAGGAGGCGGAGAACACTCCGGTTCAGCAGCAGGCATACATCGACGCGTCGTCTCGCGACACCGTCAGGTCGCGTTCGTTTACCGGCAAGCCGTGCCGCATGCTGCGAAATGAATGGACAGATGCATGGGATGACCCGGCTGCCCCCGATCCTCTCGGCATGCCGCTTCAGTACATGGTCTCTGGAGTCGCAGTAGCCGCTACGCATCGCTGGCCCGACCAGACGGTAGACGTGGCATTCAACCCGGTGGGCCAGGTGGTTGGTCAGTTCGAGCGCGTGGAGCGTTCTGCGGCGGTAATCGAGCGTTGGGTAAATGAATACCTAGAGTCCTGCGAGGCCATCGAGGGATTCAACGCTGCCGCCGGCGTATGAGCGCGGCCTAGAGCAGTTCGCTGGTTAGTCGAACCAGTGAGCGGCGAGCCACGTGCGATGTCCACAAGCAGGGCAGTTCATCCAGCGACTGTGGAGCCTCCAAGGGGCCCATGCCCAGAGTGGAGCGTGAAGGCGAGCGAACTCTAGGTAGTTGACGCGCACCCGACCGTTGCAGCGTTCGCACTCAACAACGAGTGTGCCTGCTCGACGTTGTGCTGCGGAGAAGAGCGGAGCGCGCGGTGAATCATTCATATCTGTACAACGCCTCCGGCATCTGAATAGTCAGGGGCATCTGAGTGCTCAGGGGCGGGAGTGATGATTCCGGTCTCGACTGCGATTGTGTGTGCGATCTCGTTATACGCAGCCGCCCCAACTGATGACGGAGCATGATCAATAATTGATCGCCCCGCTGCGGGGGCCTCTGCAAAACGCACAGATCTCGGCACTGATGGCTCAAAGACTCTTAATCCATAGCGAATCTGAACATCGGCAAGCACTTCCCGCCCATGGCGCGTGCGGGCATCAAACATGGTCGCTACAAGTCCGAGTACCTCAAGGTCTGGCTGCGTAAATGCTCGGACGTCCGCGATTGTCTCTAGAAGTTGCCCGACGCCTCTATGCGAGAGCGTCTCACACTGCAGAGGAATGAGCACAGAGTCGGCAGCGGTAAGGCCATTGATGGTGAGAATGCCGAGGGATGGAGGGCAGTCAATGAGCACGATGTCGTAATCAGAGATAACAGGCTCTATTGCTCGTGCAAGTGCGTACTCACGGCCGGTTCGCGACATGAGTTGCACCTCTGCAGCGGCGAGGTCGATCGAGGCCGGAAGAATGCTGAGGTCACCGACTCGTGTAATCGCCAGATCTGCATGGACGCGCTTAGCAAGTACGTCATGGAGCGAGGCTCGCATAGATTCAGGGTCGAGCCCAAGGGAGTAGGTAAGGCAGGCCTGAGGATCGAGATCAACGAGAAGAACTCGGACCCCGTAACGAGCTAAAGCGGCGCCGAGCGAATGAACGGTCGTGGTCTTACCGACACCACCCTTTTGATTAGCGACCGCAATAACCCGAGGCATTCCGGCGAGTGTAGCGACATCACTGCTTGTTCAACTAGGCGGAGTTGGCTGGTGAGGTGCTCCGTGGGCACCGCAGGTTCGATGCTCTCGAGGTGGAGGCGTTGCTCCACCGCAGCCAAGGAATCAGTGGCGAGAGTGTTGCTTAGGTCCTAGACGGTGGCCGGGACCGGCGTCGATCCGGTGACCTCACGCTTTTCAGGCGCGCGCTCTACCAACTGAGCTACCCGGCCGGGCAACGCACGCCGGCGCCGAAGCGCCGGGCACGTACTAGCGGTCCTGACGGGATTTGAACCCGCGGCCTCCGCCTTGACAGGGCGGCGTGCACTCCAAACTGCACCACAGGACCGAGACAACCGTACGATGGATTTCGTACGATCTCGGTGCCCCCAGGGGAGTTCGAATCCCCGTTACCGCCTTGAAAGGGCAGCGTCCTGGGCCACTAGACGATGGGGGCTCGATGACCTCTCCGAGAGGTGACGCATCGTATCAGTAGAGGACCCCCATATTGCCAGCCGCAGGTTTGGGCACACAATGAGGCCACTTATTTACTATCGTCGGGGAGGGCATTTCCCACCTATTTGCCAGACCTATTTGCCAGACCTATTTGCACCCGGAAGAGAAGTTAAAGAGATGGACGAGAACCAAGAGCTAATCGCAGGTAGGTACGAGACTGGTCGTCGCCTCGGCGGCTCGGCCGGCGCAGACATCCTGGCCGCCCGTGATACCCACCTGCAGCGCTCTGTGGCGCTCAAAGTGCTTCGGCCGGAGAGTCGTGGAGATGCAGGCGCGTTGGAGCGCTTGGGGCGCTCTGCTCAATCCACGGGGGCAGTAAGCGACCCCAATGTCGTCGATGTATATGACTGGAATGCCGATGCCGACCTGGCCTATATGGCTATGGAGATTGTCGAGGGTGGAACCCTTGCGGAGTCGCTCCGAAGCCATGGGCCGCTCCCAGCTGGTCGAGCTGTATCGATTGCTTCTGGAGTTGCAAGCGGTCTCGTAGCTATCCACGCGGCGAATCAAGTCCATGGTGCGATTACCACTGACTCCGTCCTACTCACTAGGGAAGGTGCTCCCCGACTAACCGCTCTGAGCGGAGGCCCATCGGCTGCAAGCAACGCCGATGAGGCACGTAATTTCGCGGGTGTTTGCTCCCCTGAGGTACTCGGCGGATCATCTGCCGACGCGGC
>CAMDSG010000113.1 GCA_945907055.1 Bifidobacterium breve
CACATCGAGAAGCGTTTCTCAATGACATGGTCTCAGCCTGCCGCACGCATGCGGGAGTTGATCCTTGCAATGCGCGCGATCTGGGCATGCTGGAACGAAGACATACCGCTTCAGTTTGAGGGGGAGTTTTATAGGCACACGCTTATGACTCCTTTCTTCAACCCGGGCCGTAACCCGCACGGGAACCCGCGTGTATTTCTTGCAGCCGTGGGTGAGCGTATGACCGAGGTTGCTGGGGAGGTCGCTGATGGAGTAATCGTCCATGGTTTTACGACTGAGCGCTACATGCGCGAGGTGACGATGCCGGCACTCGCGCGCGGTTGGGAGAAGAGCGGTAAGAGTCGTTCGGAGTTTGAGTTATCAGGCCCGATGTTTGTAGTTACGGGGACCACCGAGGAAGAGATGGCTAAAGCGCGCGCTGGTACTTGCCAGCAGATCGCGTTTTATGGATCCACACCCGCGTATCGGGGTGTACTGGATCTCCACGGCTGGGGGGATCTGCAGCCAGAGCTCAACCGACTCTCGAAGCAGGGCGAGTGGGTGAAGATGGGCTCGCTAATCGATGATGAGATGCTCGACGCCTTCGCAGTTGTTGGCGAGCCCGACGACATTCCGCGCCTGATGCTCGAGCGCTACGGCGACTTACTAGACCGCATCTCTTTCTACGCTCCATACCGCTCCGACCCAGAGGGCTGGGCCAGCGTGATTGACGGTTTTAAGTAGAGACGGTTTTAAATAGGGCTGGTTTTAAATAGGGCTGGTTTTAAGTAGGGCTGGTTTTAAGTAGTTAGTTGCCTGCGAATCCGAGGATTGCTGCTGCTACAGCCTCTGGATCCTGCATCGGGCCGAAGTGTCCTAGTCCCGGTATTGTAAGGTGCTCGGAATTTGGCATGCGCCGCGCTATTGCAGTCGCATACGCAGGGGTAATCGTGTCAGAGCTCTCGCCGCATGCAATGACTGTGGGCGCCTTGATACTTGGAAGCAGCGGCCAGAGACCGTTCATAACCCCCATTGCATACACGGATGCCTCGTGGTCGGGGTGACACTTGAGTTCAACCCCGCCGCTAGGCACGTCCCTTAATCCGTGGTCTACATATGCGCGTAGTGCATCTGGGTGCAGAGACGATAGAGGGGGTTTGCTGGCGTAGGTGTCATATGCCTGATCGCGTGAGTCCCAGATGCGCCTGCGTCGCATTGCACTTCGTGACATTGGATTATTGAGTGGATCTATTGCTCTTGTTGATTCGGAGAGAGCAACAGAGTCGAGGCCTAGTTCTGAGCCCTCGAATACAATCGGTTCGTAACAGAAAATCCGCGAGAAGGTGCCAGGCTCGCGCTCCTCCGCAAGGAGAATTGCCGCTGCACCCTTGGAGTGTCCGACAGCAAGCAGATTTGGATCGCCGGCAATCTGGAGATGGTGCGACACTGCGAGTACGTCGTCAGCAAAACCCTCCCAGTGGTATGTGCCTCCGGGGGTCTCCTCGCTGTCTCCGTGGCCGCGGAAATCAAGGCTAAAAACACGCCGTCCGGCCTCTACAAGAATTGCTGCAACTGGTGCCCAGACCATGCCGTGGAAACCGGTCGGGTGGCATAGCAACGTCGGTGAGCCGGTGCCGCCCCAGTCGTGTACCGCGAGCGTTGGTTCGCCGGAGCGGATTAGTGAATGTGAAATTGGAGTCGGGTTACTCATACGTAACGGAGCCTAGAGATTTGGCAGAGGAGGCCACGGCTCGAGACTCTGCGCCCCATCAAATGCGATGCGTTATTTCTCAGAGTCGCCCTGCAGGTCGAGTGCTCTGCGCTCCTCGGCGTGATCTGTGGTGGCCTTCGAGATTGCCTGCACCGCACGGTTAACAAACTCGCCGCCGCTCTCAGTGAGCCATCGATGCGACTCTGCCGGGGATGAGATCTGCCCTTGGAAGTGAGGCATGACGTACTGAGCGAAGAGTTCATATGAGCGATGTTTAGCGGCAGGGTTTGCCCAGTTGTGGTCGAGGAATAGAAATGCCCCAAACCCGCCGTTGGAGGCATCGAGCAACTCTTGAATCCGTGCAATTGCATCCACTGGAGAGCCAATCACCGCAAAGCCGCTGCTGCGATTGTTCTCCAGAATCTCCTCAACAGTCTCTCCAGATACCGGACCGCCGGGGAGTACGTGACTGAAGTATTTTGAGAAATCCTCAATGCCGAACTCAACATCGCGCTCGGCCTGCTCGCGCGTCTCTGCGATATGCATTGGGCCAACGAGTCTCCACGACGATCGATCGACGGTATGCCCGTTCTCCGTTGCGATCTCATCCCAGACGTCGTAGTGGTGGCTAAGCATGTCCATGCCTTGGCGTGCAGTCGCCGCTATCGAGATCATCCCGACTCCATGCTTCCCTGCGCTACGCGGACCGGTCGGCGAAAAGGACGCCGCTACTGCAACCTCAAGATGTGGCTGCGAGTACGAGGAGAGTTGAAGGTGCGCATCCTCGAGGATGAAGCCATCTGTTTTCATAGTGACGCGCTCGCCTCGAAGAAGCGCCATGATCGCATCGAGGCTCTCCTCCATGCGCGGGCGTTGGGTGTCTGAAGGTATGCCAAGCATGTGCGCATCGGAGGTCAACTGCCCCGGGCCTACGCCGAGCATCACGCGCCCGCGTGTTAGGTGATCGAGTAACACCATGCGGTCAGCAAGTAGAAGCGGGTGATGATATGGAAGGCTCGCTACGCCGGTTCCGAGACGTATGTGTTTGGTGCGCTCGGCCGCCACTGCGATGAAGACCTCTGGTGACGCAATGATCTCGTACCCTCCGCTGTGATGCTCGCCGATCCAGGCCTCCTCGTAGCCGAGGCGATCAAGGTGCACGACTAGGTCAAGGTCACGCTCTAGAGCAAGCGTCGGGTTCTGGCCAACAGGGTGGAAGGGGGCGATGAATACTCCGAAGCGCATAAGAAGCGATTCTTAGCAGTTCAAGCGCCGGCGTCAAACTCGTATCGGAATTGAGAGCAAACCAGCCCTAGAGATTGGCGATTTGGTCCCCAAGAATGAGTTCCATCAACTCTGTCTGGTTTCGTACTCCAACCTTATGAAAAATCGCAGAGAGATAGTTGCGTATCGTTCCATTCGAGAGATGGAGAGTTCGCGACATCGTCCGTACTCGGTAGCCATCTGCGAGGAGGCTAATTATTTGGCGCTCGCGTTCTGTGAGTTTATGTGCATCAACCAATCTTTGAATTCCTCGAGCGTTGATTGGGTTACCTAGAAACTCCTCTCTGGGTTCTTCATTGATTGCGGCTTGCGTAATCGCTTCGAGGCGTTCCTCGAATCCAACGTCATTCGCAGATGAAATAGAGACTCGACTAGTAATGCTTAGCCAACCTGACGGCATCCCCATAGGACGATCAAAAGTGGCTTCGACGGAGAGGTAGCCTCCCGGCGCGTCAGGTGCGCGAAAACGTAGATGGATAGTGGTTTTCGCAGATTCACCGCTGCGCACATCCTCACCTACGAGCAGAAATGCAGTTAGATCTGATGGGTGGATATTGGGCAGCACAGAGGCTCCAAGAACATTCGCATCACTTTCACCTAATTTCTCAAGCTCAGGGACAATGAACTGCAGCCTCCAATCATGATCAATTAATGCATATGTATAGATATTTTCTGGGATACCCGTAGCCATCAGGGATCGGAGTGAGAGGTTTTGACGGCTCCAACTAAATTTGGATTCGATTGGGGAGTCGGTTACGTAGGCAACTAAATACCTACGCTCGGAGACCCTTCGCTCGGCAGCACCGATTGTGATGGTTCTTTGGATTAAGGGGTCCTCTGGTACCAAAGTTGTGATTGTAAATGAGTCAATATCTCCGGCGAGAATATCGCCGGCTCGAGTAGTTGAGTCTCTGATTCCAAAGTCTTCTCGGAAGCCCAGTGAGATTGGCGCTCCGATTAGGGCTCCACGCTCGAAGCCAATAAGTTCGGCATATGCATGGTTCACCGCAACATATTTTTTCGATGAAGAATCAATTAAGGCTGCCCCAATTGCGGCATCTGCAAGAGATCCCGTTGTGAGGGCATGTGCAAGTTCAATGACCTCGGAGGGTTCACTATGCGGGTTCTGGAGAAGTATTTCCTGCTCGGTCCATGTGACTCTCATAAACTTTCGTGGTGAAATCCCAGGTCCATCTGTGGCGCGCACACTTACTGAAAAGAGGATTGGATTATTTCTAGCATCGAAAAAAACTGCTTCGGTTTTATACTCAGAGATTGAGCCAGCAACTAGTTGCTGGTACTTGTTGAGACCATCCATGTTGACGTCATCGGTCGTTCCTTTGCCGTTCATGGCGTCACCAATCTTCACGCCAATGCGCTCTGCGTCCCTCGCAGCAGATTCATTCATCTCAATGATGATCACGTTGTCAGGGTCCGTTATATCAGCGAGGGCAAATGGCTCTTCCCCCTCCAAGGCTTTAGATGCGAGAGGTTGGTGAGGCGTAACGGTTTGGTGAGATTCGAAGCCCAGTCCCTCATCAGTTAATCCTGTCAACCTTCCCCCTTTAAAGCCCGGCGATTTAGTTCCCGAGCATATAGGAATACGCAAGAGCCTTGACTTGATTCCAGAAGACTTTAATGAGCGAAAATCAGGGGGTGGCTCTGCTCAGACCGACTCTGCGGAGACCCAGCGGTCGAGGGTTGGCCCACTCTCAAAGGAGGTGATGAGTGCGTACCTCGGCGCACTACCGGGATGGACAACTACATGCCAGAGCCGCTGAGTATCGACAAGAAAGCGAGAGCCTCGATGAAGCGGGACCCGCATCTCAGTAGACGGATCAGGTAGGCCATCATCGCCGCTATCCATGAGGAGCATGTAGGAATCTGGGTTGTCGGTGAGTTCTACCCAAGACCTCACCACCCAACCATCGCTCTCAGGATTGAACCGATTGTTGTCGTCGCGGTGTAACTGGCGAATTGCTGTTTCACGATCCTGTGGCTCAAGTTTTATTATGCGAACGCGCCCAAAGTTTGCACCGACACTTGAGACGTAGTCGCGAAGTGTGGGGCACTTAGATGCGTTGGATGTGAAGATTGCATCTTTGTCGGGGTGCTCATCATCTGCAGACCAAAAACCTCGGCAATCCAATTGCCCATCGGTGGTAGCGATGGGTGCGAAGTTGGTATCGCCACCGCTCTTCCAATCCATGTACTCAAGAGAGAGGTACTCGGATTCATCTATCTCGAATGGTGCATCTCGTAGCAGAACTACTCCATTGCCTGCGAGGGCATCGAGTCGAGGGTGTGGAGTATCGAGTGGAATAGCGACGGACCAGTGCTCTTGAGTGGGCCAGAAAGCAGTTGTCATGGCCTCAGTCTACGGATATGAGAGCAAATGGTGTGCTCTGTGGCGAAGATCAATCGGCCGCAGCGAATGCGTCGAGTATCGCCTCTCGCCACGCCGGTAATAGAGCACATCCTTCATCTCCTGTGCGCCCAATCCTCACGAGTACAAGGTCTAGCGCTGGGCATACCAATATGCACTGGCCTTCATGGCCGTTCGCCCAAAAGGAGCCGTAGGGATCCTCCGTGACCCACCAATGGTTCCCATAGAGATGGCCATTGGCTTCATCCCGAGAGAGTGGAGTTCGTGCGTGGTCTACCCAGCCCTCCGGCAGAATCCGCTCGCCGCGCCAGACTCCATCGCGCAGGTAGAGAAGTCCAAAACGTGCGAAATCGAGTG
>CAMDSG010000114.1 GCA_945907055.1 Bifidobacterium breve
CGTGGCCGGCGGCCTGTGAATATGGACCCTCTTGACCCCAACCCGTCATACGCCCATAAACAAGTCTCGGGTTACGAGCAAGGCAATCATTAGGCCCAAGCCCAAGGCGCTCTGTAACTCCGGGGCGGAATCCCTCGATCAAAGCATCTGCGGACTCAACGAGACGCATGACAACCTCTATGCCTTCTGGGCTCTTGAGATCCACGCCGATTGATCGACGCCCTCGGTTCAAAAGATCATACGGAATACTCTCCGGGAGCGTCTCGCGCACGGAGCCTGCGCGCTCAACGCGGATGATCTCTGCACCCATATCTGCGAGCATCATCGCTGCAAACGGCCCTGGGCCGATCCCTGCAAGTTCGATGATCTTCACACCCGTTAATGGTCCAGACATGCTCTCTCCAATTTAGTTTTAGTAGTTATTAGTGAGTTGCACTCAGGCCTAAAGGCATAGATGCGTTGACCTCTTAGAAATTAAGACGCAGACCTGGTCTTGGCCATAGAAGCGAATAGATAGTTCCAGTACCAGAGCAGGTTACATATGCAGTGCGCAGATCCTCGCCGCCAAAGCAGACGTTTGTTACGAGAAGGTCTGGGAGTGCAACATGCTCAATGCTCGCTCCATCTGGAGAGACGACTGTTAGTCCACCGTTGATAATTGTCGCAACTACGACATTGCCCGCCGAGTCGATTGCTAGCGAGTCGAGAAGCTGATGACCCGCTAAGCCTGCAAGGACAATTCCTCCATGCCCTATCGGATTTGGGCGCCCGACAATTCCGGGACCCTCGATCGGCCACGACAACACTCGACCGGTATGCGTCTCTGCGACATATACAGAGTCCCCCTCTGGAGAGATGCCGATTCCGTTCGGTGACTCAAGTGGATAAATAACTTCTTTGATAGACGAGCCATCGGGTGACGCGTAATAGACGCCGCCATGATCGCGCTCACGTGCGCGAATCTTGCCGTGATCTGTGAACCACATCATGCCGTCAGCATCGAAGACGAGATCGTTCGGGCCCATCAATGGATTCCCGTCGCACTCTGTGAAGAGAACTGTTACGTCTCCGGTCTCTAAATCAATGCGCTCGATTCGCCCACCTGAGTAATCAGAGGGTTGAAGCATTCCGGTAATCGTGAGCCCCATTAACTCGTGAAACTCCCAGCCGCCGCTGTTACAAACATAGGCAGCACCATCTGGGCCAATCGCCAAGCCGTTGGGGCTTCCACCCGGAGTAGCGACAACCTCTAGTCGCCCATCAGGATGCAGGCGACTAACACGCCGGTTCTGTAATTCAACGAATAAGAGCGTGCCATCTGGCATCCAGACCGGCCCCTCTGGGAAGCCAAGACCGGATGCGATGAGGGTGGGTTCTGTTGTCATAGGCCCTACCTCATCACCGGGTTGCGCCCCACGTCAAGCCCGGCACAAGATAGGGCGATGCGCATACGCCTTGACCACGCCGACGAGTACATGCATTCCCTTGAGGAAGCCACCAACTTCAACGAGAGTATGTACTTCAATGTCTACGATCCAATAGCTCAGATGGGGGGATTCTTCCGCCTCGGCAACCGTGCCAATGAGGGCTACGCCGAGATGACCACCTGTCTCTATCTCCCTGATGGACGAGTCGCGTTCATGTTCGATCGGCCCAAGATCACAACCAACGATGCCTTTGACGCAGCAGGGATGCGATTCGATGTCGTCAAGCCCTTCGAGTCTCTCAAGGTCACCTACTCGGGGCGCGCAGTTCTTCTCGATGATCCACTTGTCATGGCTAATCCACGACGCGCATTTACAGAGAGCCCTTGGACAGAGGTCGAGGCAACACTTGATTACCGCGGCCTCTCTCCGATGATGGGGGGCGAGCCCGTCAACGACGACGGCACCGCACTCACAGAGGACCTCTCCGGCGGCTTTGCGCGCGGGCACTACGAGCAGCATGTCGGCGCACGCGGATCTATTCGCGTCGGTGATGAAGAGTGGGAGATTGATGGTTACGGACTGCGTGACCACTCATGGGGCCCTCGCTACTGGCAGGCTCCGTATTACTACCGCTGGTTAACGATGAACTTTGGCGACGACGCGGGCTTCATGATCTCCTACATCGCATCTGCCGATGGCGGAGTGCGCATGGGTGGGGTCGTATACGAGGACGGCGCGTATACCCACATCCACCACTGCGAGATTGAGACCGAATGGGAGGGTGACGATATCTACCACCGACGCATTGTTGCTAAGGCCAAGGCCGGCGATCGCGAGTATGAAATCACTGGTGAAGTTATGTCGTTAGTGCCTCTGCGCAACCGCCGCGTTGCGCCCGATGGCGAGCAACTCGTCACACGCATCAGTGAAGGCATGACCCGTTGGACATGGAACGGCCGAACTGGGTTTGGGCTCTCTGAGTACCTCGACCAGATCGTTGATGGTCGGCCGGTCGGCTCCAAAGCGTGAGTCGCCCCAACTCGGTAGAGGCTGAGAAACTTGCGCGCTGTACGGCACGTGCCCTCGGCGGCGAGTACACCGTTGATGGGGTGCGGAGACTCTCCGGTGGAGCATCGCGAGAGACGTGGGCTTTTGATGCACACTGCACTCTTGACGGGGTCGCCACCACTGAGCAGTTGGTGCTTAGACGCGACCCAGGGGCGAGCAGCGGACAGATTGGTCGCTCAACAGAGTTCCTGCTTTTAGATGCAGTCGGGCGTGCAGGTGCCCCTGTTCCACTTGTTCGATTTCTTCTAGAGGCCGATGACGGTCTCGGCGACGGCTTTGTAATGGAGCGAATCGAGGGCGAGACAATTGCTCGCAGAATTCTTCGTGATGATGAATACGCAGAGGCGCGCCCCCTACTAGCTGCTCAGTGCGGAGAGATTGCAGCACGCATACATGCGATCGACACCGCTGGCTTGCCATCCCTTGATGTACTTGGACCACATGAACAGATAGCTCAATACCGTTCGCTAGTCGACGCGTTCGGCGAGGCGCACCCTGCATTTGAACTCGCGTTTCGCTGGCTCGAGACTCACGCCCCTGAAGCACCAAGCGGAGGCCCTCGCTTAGTCCACGGGGATTATCGCAATGGCAACTTCATTGTGGGCCCCGAGGGGATTCGCTCTGTTCTCGACTGGGAACTAAGCCACCTTGGCGACCCTGCTGAGGATTTCGGATGGCTCTGCGTGCGCTCTTGGCGATTTGGGGTCAACGACAAACTCGTCGGCGGCTTCGGAGACCTTGAGGATTTGCTCACTGCATACTCCGCCGCTGGTGGCACCGGAGTCGATGCCGAGCGCGTTCGGTACTGGGAAATATTCGGCACCTTGAAGTGGGGTGTGATCTGTCAGATGCAGTGCGCTTCTCATGTCCACGGCATTGTGCGCTCGGTCGAGAACGCCATGCTTGGGCGTCGTGTCGCGGAGACCGAGTGGGATCTCCTGAACCTCATCACTGGTGACGACCCTGGCCCAGATCCAAGGTGGGCTCAGCCTGATCTCGCTCTTAACTCTTCATCCATCACAATCCACGACTCACCAAGTGCTCAATTGCTTGTGGAGGCGGTACGCGAGTTCCTTGAGAAAGATGTAATGCCTAATACCGAGGGGCGCGTCTCGTTTCATGCCCGCGTCGCTAGCAACGCACTTCGAATGGTTGAGCGCGAACTCGGGATCGGCCATGGAGCCAACGAGCACGCGCGGACACAGCTCGCGACGCTCCTTGGGTTTGACGCACCACTAGCAGATCTCCTTCAGGCGCTTGCAGCGTCAATCCGTAACGGGGCTGACCATGACGCTCCAACCATTACTGCGGTGCGAGAATTGGTTCGCGCGAAACTCCTCGTCTCTGACCCGAACTACACAGACCCCACCTAGACATGAGCCTCTAAATGCGAATTGTTACTTGGAACGTAAACTCACTCAAAGCACGCCTCCCCAGAGTCGAGGAGTGGCTTAAAACCTCCGATGCAGACGTGATCTGCATACAAGAGACCAAAATGACCAACGAGGCTTTCCCCACCATGGCCTTCGAGGCACTTGGGTACGAGAGCGCACACCACGGCCAGGGAAGATGGAACGGCGTCGCTATTCTTTCTCGCGTCGGCCTAACTGATGTAACAAGTGGTTTTGGCGGCCTTGAAGATCCATATGAAGGGGATGCTCGCCTCATCTCTGCACTCTGCGGTGGAGTACGCGTTGTCTGCGTATATGTCCCCAACGGTCGAGAGGTGCCGAGCGAGTTCTATGACCGTAAGTTGATCTGGCTCAAGCGACTCCGAGAGTGGTTGGAGGCCAATTGCTCCCCCGATGAGCCTCTAGTGCTCCTCGGTGACTTCAACGTGGCCCCAGAGGATCGCGATGTTTGGGACCCGGCTCACTTCGTCGGCGCAACCCATGTAACAGAGGCCGAGCGAGATGCCCTCGCAGAGTTGCGGGCGTGGGGGCTCGTTGATGCCTTTCGCGAATTGAATGACGACTCCGGTCAGTACACATTCTGGGATTACCGCGGCGGAGATTTTCATCAGGGCCGAGGAGTCCGTATCGACCTTCTCTACATCACTCCATCCGTGCGAGAACGCCTCACAGCCGCCAAGATGGATCGCGACGCCCGAAAGGGTGAGAAGCCATCAGATCACGCCCCAGTGGCGATCGATATAACTAACTGACTGGGTATCTATCTTTCTGACTGAGGGCGGTGCTAGCCAAAATCGTCGAGGAACCACGCAGTTGAGATGAGTGTCCCACCCCTGTTTTATACTCGAACATATGTTCGACAGACTGCGAAACGCCCACACAGAACTCCAATCCGCCATGGCCGCCATTGAGGTAGATGTTGTCGATGCTGCCGGAGCGCGCGAGCTTGTGGCGTTGGCCGATGAAGTACGCCGCAGTGGTGATGCACTTCGCACTGTTGCGGTAGGCCGGGTAGAGCGCACCAATGGCTGGAGAGGCCAAGGTGCGAAGAGTATTTCGGAGTGGCTCTCTATTGAGACAGATTGTGCTCATTATGAAGCTCAATCTGTAGTTGTGCTCGCTGGTCAGCTCCAGCACTTGCCTGTTACTCAGGCAGCACTGCGCTCAGGGACGCTCTCTGGCACTCAAGCTGTCGAGGTAGCACGCGGTGCGATCGTTGCCCCCAATACTGAGACACAACTCTTGAATCTCGCAACATATGCAACAGTTCGCGATCTTCGCGATGCAACATCTCGTGTCGTTGCCGCCGCTACCGACGAGGCAGAGCGACACCGACAGGTCCACAAGAGTCGATCCTTAAAATGGTGGGTTGGTGAGGATGGGGCGTGCAACCTTAAGGGGAGGATGACAGTTGCGAATGGAGCGTTAGTCAAGGCTGCTCTCGCACCATTCGAGGACTCGATTTTTAAACAGGCGCGCAAGAGTGGTGCACATGAAAGACCTGAGGCCTACGCAGCCGACGCTCTAATGGCGTTATGCGAAAAAGCAAGCGCCTCCGATTCAGGTGTAGGGGCGAGCACAACGAAAACAACTCGATCTAATGCGGTCATGAATATTCGTGTGAACATAGATGCCCTCAAGCGTGGACGTACTGAGCATGGCGAGATATGTGAGATCGCAGGCGTCGGGCCAATCCCCGTCGCTACGGCAACAGAGTATTTAGGCGAGGCCTTCTTAAAACTTCTTGTGGTCGATGGAGTAGATGTCAGAACAGTTGCGCATATGGGGCGCGCGATTCC
>CAMDSG010000115.1 GCA_945907055.1 Bifidobacterium breve
CCGTAGAGCTCGCTCAACTCAACAGCCTCATCCCATGAACGCTGTGCTGCGCTCAAAAGATCTGGGGCTACGAGTTCTTCATCGATGTTTGCTGTCTCTACGCGGTGCATGCGAAGAACGTTGAGCATCGGCTCTTTGTTCTCTTCATACCCAGCGAATGGACCCATGCGCCCTGCGGTGCGAGCAGATGTCGCGTATGCGTGGCCTGTCATGAGAGCAGTTAGAGCGCCTGCCCATGCACGACCACCCGGGGAGTCGTATGCAAGGCCCTGTGCCATGAGAAGTGCGCCGAGGTTTGCGTAGCCAAGACCGAGTTGACGGAACTTGTGGCTGTTCACACCAATCGCCTCTGTTGGGTAATCAGCGTTGCCGACGAGGATCTCCTGAGCGGTGAACATGACCTCGATCGTGTGGCGGTACCCCTCGATGTCGAAGGAGCCATCTGGCTCGAGGTACTTAAGGAGGTTGATGCTTGCAAGGTTGCATGCAGAGTTGTCGATATGCATGTACTCAGAGCAGGGGTTTGAGCCGTTGATACGAGATGTATTCGGGGCCGTGTGCCACTTGTTGATCGTGGTATCGAACTGCATTCCTGGGTCTGCGCACTCCCAAGTAGCTGTCGAGATCTGACGCATTAGGTCGCGAGCACGAATCATCTTCACAGGCTCACCGGTTGTTACCGAGCGCTGCGCGTACTCTTTGTCGTCGATTACAGCCTGCATGAACTCATCGGTTACACGTACTGAGTTGTTGGCGTTCTGGTACTGGATTGAGTAGGAGTCCTTGCCATCAAGGTCCATGTCGAAGCCTGCATCACGCAGTGCTCGAGCCTTGCGCTCCTCGATTGTCTTGCACCAGATGAACTCCTCAACATCGGGGTGATCTGCGTTGAGAATGACCATCTTGGCTGCGCGACGGGTCTTGCCACCAGATTTGATTGTGCCTGCAGAGGCATCTGCGCCACGCATGAAGGAGACAGGACCACTAGCGGTTCCGCCGCCCTTGAGCCCCTCGGCCGATGAACGAATGTTGGAGAGGTTGATACCTGCTCCGGATCCTCCCTTGAAGATCACACCCTCTTCGCGGTACCAGTTGAGGATGCCATCCATTGTGTCTTCAGTAGCGAGGATGAAGCATGCCGATGCCTGCTGGGGAACTCCGGGTACACCGATGTTGAACCAAACAGGAGAGTTAAACGCTGCGCGCTGCTGCACCAAGATGTACTTGAGCTCGGAGCGAAAGGCCTCTGCCTCTTCGTCGTCGGTGAAGTAACCATCTGCGATTCCCCACTTGGTAATCGTGTCGGCGACTCGATCAATAACCTGGCGCAGTGACCACTCGCGGCCATCCTCACCGAGGGTTCCACGGAAGTACTTCTGGGCAACGATGTTGGTGGCGTTAACCGACCAGGTAGAGGGGAACTCAACCCCTGGCTGGAAGAAGGCATCTGTGCCGTCCTTCCAGTTCTGAATACGAGAGTCGCGCTTCTCCCACGTAACCGAGTCATAGGCATCGCTGCCCTGCTCTGTGAAGAATCTGCGGATTCCGATCCCGACCTGCTCTGGAGCTATTGCCATGCTATTTGCCTACTTTCCCCGACACTCGCCGAGATTGTTTTATGTTTTTAAGTACTTTTTATAGTGATTTGTTGAGTAAAGCCTGAAATATGCCTAAAACTGGATTACTAGCTAGAACCACAACATCTTGTGGTCATCTTACCCCCCCACCGCGAGATGGAGTGGCATTACATCACTGTCATTCGCCTAGGTCAAGCATTTAACGCGCAAGATTTCGCGAGCACTTCGAATTCGGAGCCTCGCTGACGCTCTCTGCGCGCGCCTTGCGATAACTCAGTCTTGATCTCGCGCTCTGCGCGGTTTCGGGGCCGTCGTCTTCTGGAGTAGGCCCACCTCGCGCTCAAAATCAGCGAGATCCGTGAAGCCCTTGTAGACCGATGCGAAGCGCAGATAGGCAACGTCATCGAGACCCTTTAGTTGCTCAAGAACTGCAAGCCCCACCATCTCTGTTGTCACCTCGGGGCCGCTCTCACGCAAATAATCCTCAATCTCAACAGCAATTGTCTCGACCGCTTCGTCATCAATCGGACGCCCGGCTACAGCACTAGCGATACCACGCGCCAGCTTGTCCCGATCGAATACCTCGACACTCCCAGAACGCTTTAAAACAAGTAGCGGGAGAGGTTCAGTACGCTCGAATGTTGTATAGCGACGACCGCAACCAAGACACTCCCGGCGCCTGCGAATCGCCGCACCTTCATCGGAGGCACGCGAGTCAACAACCTTGTCGTCATCGGTTCGGCAGTAAGGACAGCGCATGCGCAGCACCGTACCCGAAGAGGAAGGACTCTGCTCATTCACGGCAATTCACCTCGCCAACCACTAAAAGGCTTAATTTCTAGTGCTGCCAAGACTCAGACCAATATTCCCTTCAACCTTTAAGAGTGATCCGCTCCCCAATTTGAAGCGTATTGGTACCGCGCTCTTGAGTAAGGCGATCAACTATCGGCCTCGGATCTGATCCTGGAGCAAGCGTCTCGACAACGCTCCAAAGGGTGTCCCCTGGAGCAACAGTGACGACGGCAGGACGGTGCCCGGAGGCTGCGAGGGGGTTGCCCCCAAGCACCGTCGTTGCCTGCGCGGCGGCCAGCACCAGCGCGACTGCCGCTACGAGGACGGCGAGACGCCGGCGTCGATATACGGCGGCCGTGGGCCGTGGCCGCACCACAATCGCCGGTCGGGGCGTTGTGGCTACGAGGCGCAGTCGAGGAGGGGTTCCTCGGTTTGGCCTCGCTGCGATGTGATCCAGCTCACCCTGCTGAGGGTTATATGCAAGTGCATTCGCCCCCGAGAATCTTGGCTGGTGGCTCAAGTGATCTTGGCGATTTCGGGTTGCTGTCATGTTTGCTGTCATGTTTGCTGTCATTTAATTTTCTCCTGTTCGCTTCTTTTTGGCTTCTTTTTCTCTTCTTTAATGCTCTTTATTGCTCTTTATTGCTCTCGGATAGTTAGCGGCTTTGCTGTTGGTTCTCACTTAATCACTCCCCTGTGACAGTCATCCGAGTTGCTCCATCCGAGGTGCTCCATCCGATTTGCTCAGTTGCCTGGCCTTTGATCTCGGTAGAACTCCATTTAGGGGGAATTTGGTTCAGACTCACGGGTCTGTTTCGCTTCTTCTCGCCGAACACCCGTTCGGCTATCCCTATATCAAACACGAACGAGCGTTCGAAGTCAAGTATTTCTACGAATAGATGTTCCCCCCGAACACATGATCGTGTTAGGGTGCCCCCATGACAACTCATGCAACCCTCACAGCCCGCCAGAGCCAGGTACTCACCTACATCGACGAGGTAGTACGCCACCGCGGATATCCGCCCAGTGTCCGGGAGATTGGCGAGGCGGTAGGGCTCTCATCCTCATCAACTGTCCATGCCCATCTTGCAGCGCTCCAAGAAAAGGGCTACCTGCGACGTGACCCCTCGAAGCCCCGGGCCATCGAGGTCACCTTCGACCCGACCAGTGGAAACACGATAGATCGTCGCCCTGTTCGCCACGTCCCGCTCATCGGAGATGTCGCTGCAGGTACGGGAGTTCTCGCTGCTGAGCACTTCGAGGAGTCGATGCCTTTACCCGAAGACTTTGTCGGGAAGGGCACACTCTTCATGCTGCGGGTACGCGGTGAGTCGATGATCGAGGCTGGGATTCTTGATGGCGACTACGTAGTCGTGCGTCAGCAAGCAACGGCACAACCCGGCGATACGGTTGTGGCAGGAATTCCTGGCGATGAAGCAACTGTCAAGACGTATCTAACTCGGAGAGGCAAAGTCATTCTTCGCCCAGAGAACTCCACAATGGAGGAGATGGTCTTCGCTCCAGGAGAGATTGCTATCTTCGGCAAGGTAGTAACAGTTATGCGTCGTATGTAGTTCAGCCACCATTATCGGTGGGCTCTTCGAGAACCCGCGATCGCACAGTTCCCCTGCTGTCGAGATCGCGGGTTCTTCGCGTCTACAGGGGCTCTATCCTCTAAATAACCCCTATAAAACGCGCAAGCACTGCGTAGCAAGCATCGAGCTCTACACGCTCAACGAACTCCCCGCGGGTGTGGGCAATCTCTGGATTCCCTGGACCAAAATTGAGTGCGGGGATTCCGTGGCTTGTGAAGCGCGCAACATCTGTCCAGCCAAGCTTGGGGCGCACAGCTAAATCATTGGTTCCGATGAACTCTGCAATTAGCGGGTTCATAAGATTCGGTGGCGCCGCTGGTGATTCATTGATGACTACCAAGCTCGTGGCGCCCTCAAGAAGAGCGGAGACCTGAGCCAGTGCAGTCTCGGTGTCATACGCAGGGGCGAACCTTCGGTTAATCCGCATACGCGCTGAATCAGGAACGACATTGTTGGCGACTCCGCCCTCAAAGTGCACAACCTGTATTGACTCGCGATACTCAAGGCCATCGACGGTGACGGAGTCGGAGTTGTGTGCAGCGATATTCGCTAACGCCTTCGATGCTGAGTGGATAGCGTTATCACCCATCCAGGGGCGAGCCGAATGTGCCCGAACTCCTGTAAATGTCGCCTCAACTGTGAGGGATCCCTGGCAGCCCGCCTCGACCCATGCGCCGGTTGGCTCCATTAAAATTGCGAGATCTGCGGAGACAAGATCGGGGTGCTCTGCGAAGAGCACGCGAAGTCCGTTGTGCTCCTCTGTAATCTCCTCAGCGACATAGAAAACGACGGTGAGATCAAGTCGCAGGCGGGCACTAAGCGCATGTGCAGCCTCCGCGAGAGTGAGCATCACCGCAAGGCCACCCTTCATATCCGCAGCCCCGAGCCCGAATAATGAATCGCCCTCGATACGCGGATTCTCGTTCTGATCAGCGGGGACCGTATCTAAGTGTCCACCGACGAGCAGTCGGCGTTCATGCCCAGAGTTGGTTCTCGCAATCACATTGTCGCCGACTCGAATGCACTCAAGCGATGGAGCGCGCTCTGCGAGTCGAGCCTCGACAAAATCTGCAATCGCAGTCTCTTTCAGACTGAGCGACGGAATGGCAATCAGATCCGCAGTAAGGGCGAGAAGATCCGGAGGCATTAGGTAGCGACGCCGCCTTCGCGCAGAATGTCATTCAACTTGCTCTTGTCATGTCGCTCGCCCTCGTTAAGGCGCTTAATAACAAGGACACAGGGAAGTCCGAACTCTCCACCTGCGAACTTGCGAGGCCGAGTAGCAGAGATCGCCACACACCAGTCGGGTACAACTCCACGCGAGATCTCGTCACCAGTCTCAGCGTCAATAACGGGGATAGAGGAGGTAAGGATGCAGCCAGCACCGAGAACTACACCGGCACCGACTCTTGCACCATCCGCGACGATGCATCGCGAGCCGATCATCGTGTCGTCGCCAATCATCACTGGCGAGGCCTGAGGTGGCTCTAATACTCCACCGATTCCGACACCCCCAGAGAGATGCACGCGCTCACCAATCTGTGCACACGAACCAACCGTTGCCCATGTATCGACCATTGTCTCAGCACCGACTCGGGCCCCAATATTTACGTACGAAGGCATCATCACAACACCGGGGGCAAGGTGCGCCCCCCAACGTGCAGATGCGCCGGGCACAACGCGCACCCCAGCCGAGGCATAGTCATGCTTCAACGGAATCTTGTCGCGGTACTCATA
>CAMDSG010000116.1 GCA_945907055.1 Bifidobacterium breve
CTGCGTCGCTACCGTTCGCATCGCGTTGTTCCTGTCGAGGAATGCCTAGTTGCTCACCCACTTTTGAACGACTTAATTCAAAATGGCAAGTACCCCGGCGCTACTGATGTGTTGCTCCGCTGTGGAGAGCGGACCGGAGAACGCTTAGCGATGCCAGATCCACTAGATACGCGAATGGTCGTTCCTAGCGACGTACGCACTGACCACATCCATGAAGAGGCAGCAGGGATGAAGTGGCGCATATCGGCAGACTCATTCTTCCAAGCACGCCCTGATGGCGTCGATGCTCTAGGCGATGCAGTTCGTGATGCTGCCGATGAGATGGGTAACGCGGGGCACGCCCTCGACCTTTATAGCGGAGTGGGCGTATTCGCTGGAGTGCTGGCATTGCAGGGCTGGTCTGTAACCGCGGTAGAGGGCGACGACGGAGCGGTTAGAGATGCAGTCGTGAACCTCCGCGGGCTAGAAGTAAAGGCTATTCGGGCTGACGTAAACGAGTGGTCTCCGCCTAAGAGCGATCTAGTAGTTGCGGACCCAAGTCGAGCGGGTCTCGGGAGCAAAGGAGTAGGCGTGATTGTTGCGAGCAAACCTCGTCGCGTCGTGCTCATAAGTTGCGATGCCAATAGCCTCAATCACGATGCCCACCTATTAGGTAAGGCTGGTTACAAACTCTCATACGCAACACCTATTGATCTTTTTCCGCATACGTACCACGTCGAGGTAGTAAGCGTCTTCGATCGCCCATGAGGCTCGTTGGGTTTAAAATACAGGCCACTCGTAGCCCATTGGAGTCGTAGCCGATCCCTAATGCACCGAAGCAGACCCGAATGCTCTACGCAGCCGCTAGGATTCTCGCTATGTCGTCGATCGAACGAGTTGTAACCAAAAAGCGCCTCGCTGACGCTGACGCACCCTGGGTCTATTGGCTTGCTAGACCCGCCGAAGAGCGCATTGACGCTGTAGAGCAAATCCGCAGAGAGCACCATGGGTGGACAAATGGAACTGAACCGAGACTTCAACGAGTTTTTAAGATTATTCGTAGACCATAAGGTTAGATTTCTCATAGTCGGTGGGTACGCGCTCGCCGCCCACGGCCATCCGCGCTACACCAAGGACCTTGATGTTTGGGTTTGGGCTGACCCCACAAACGCGACGCAGATAATCTCGGCTCTTGAGAGCTTTGGTTTCGGAGGCCTCGGCCTAGAAGCTTCTGACTTCGCAGATCCTGAAATAGTTGTACAACTAGGTCGCGAACCCAACAGAATCGACCTTCTCACTTTTGCTAGTGGCCTCGACTTTGATAGTGCCTACACAAACCGCCTAATCATCAAAATCGGTGGAGTAGAAGTTCCCTTTCTTTCTCGCAATGATCTGAGGACCAACAAACTCGCCACTGGCCGATTGAGGGATCACGCAGATGCAGCAGAGCTCCCAGAATTGGAGTAGTGCCGCATAGTTCATGATTACCTAATCTCCCCTGACTTTGGCTGCGTAGCTACCCCGTGTCTCTGAAGTCAGGAGGTCGTGCGCACTCCGGTATTCGCCACTCCCACGGAGAGACTGATCCCGCCTGCCGTTCGCCTTCAGTGGGCTGAGGGTGTCGCTCTACGAGTCGATAACCATCATGTGTTTTTTGGAGATGATGTCGTTTGCAGAGGCGCACGAGGTTCTCAAAGGATGCAGCACCACCCTCAGCGAAGGGTTTGATGTGATCTATCTCCAGACCAACGCTCACGTCACATGTTGGTACCTGGCAGACACGGTCCCGCTCCTCAACGGCTGTTCGCAATGGTGCAGGGATGTGTCGCCCCATATGCGCAACCGTTTTGATCTCTACTCCATCGACTACAAGAAGTTTGAGGAATGCTTCGCCCAAATACTCTGTAGCAGTCGCTACAGGGATTGACCCGACGCCAGCGATTTCACAGGTCTCGCCATTCTCGGTATGCCCACGTTTGATCGCATTGAGGTCGACACGAATATTTATCACTGCGTTAGGGCGGCTCGATTTCCCGCCGCTCTCGCTCGACTGCTTGGTGGTCGCCTTCTCACAGAGTGCCATTAGAGCGTCAGCGGCGTAAGCCTCCGGTCTTTCATGTTCACCACTCTTACGAGCAGCCTTAAAGATCTCATCCTGTATTGGTTTGAGCGCTGCCATTACTAGCGCACCGTTAGCGACCGTCATACGCCCTTTTACATTGAACGAACCATCAGGATCAGTCCATGACTTCAAATAACGACTCTTGTGTACCTGCTTGTGGCGCTCTGCCTCATCGGTTGCCCCGGCAACGACACGATTAGTTGCATCGCGAAGATCGCGAACTGTCGCATGTTTCGCGAGGTTCAAGAGTTGAGTCTCAGTATTAGGTGCAACAATGGCCCCCCTTGCTACCTCTACAGCCTGAGTGCCAGAGAGTGTTCCGTTTCGCAGAGCAGCCTGAGTCACCGGCAAGTGATGAAGCTGGTTAGCGAGCATTACAACAGCCTGTGCCTCGTAGTGCGCGCAATCTGTCTCGATAGAGAGCCACTCGGAAATGCTCTTAGCGCCCTCACCCTTCCAACCGTTAGTGCGCTCTACCTGGCCCACGGCCACGGTTCGCAGGGAGTCTCCGCAGCGGCGGATCCCGTCAGCGATCCCAACCAGTCGGGCCGCGCCCTTGCCATCAATCGTCTCAACATCAACGCGAGAAGCGCAATCGACTAGGCGAGAAAAGGCTTCGTTAAGTTTATCGAACATATGTTCGATTGTAAAGCATGGGTGGGACAATTGCAAGTTTTTGGGCTCGATTTATAGGTTATTTCGAATCTTTATTTCGATCTTATTTAAGTATTATCCCGACGGTATTTCAAAGAACGTCGAGGTAGTAAGCGTCTTCGATCGATAACCGAATCGACGCCTACTACCTCGTACGCAGTTCTTCATTTAGCTGCTTCAGCGAACGCAGCATTCTTATTGCCTTATGGAGTTGTTGGCTCCACTACTCCAGTGCTGATTCGGTACGTTGCTGTTACTTCACTTACTGCAACAAATCCGTCACCAGGCTTGCCGGTAGTTGCCCCACCTGCAATAGCAGCGATCGCAGTATCAAGCTCGTCATCCTCGACGAATACTGCTACTAGCAACTTGTGGGCTACGAGCATCTGATACTGGTGGCCGCGGTACTCGCCAGTTGCCTGGGGAGAGGTGCCGTGACCACGAACATCGGTGATCGTGAATCCATTGATGCCCGCACTCTCAAGTAGCGCTGCTACCTGACCTAACCGTTCAGGTCGAATAATTGCTTCGATGCGTTTCACTGTGCTCCCACTTCCTCACGCAGGCTTGCTGCATCTGTTGGTAAAAGGTCAATAGGCATTGCGCCGTCAGTTGTAAAGAAGACTGAACCCTGAGCCTCAAGGAAGTCTGGATACGCCAGGGCGCCCATCTCAGGCATATCAAGGCCAGCAATCTCATCTGCCTCACTCGACCTAAGGCCAATTGTCTTCTTAACAATTACGAAGAAGAGACCGGAAGCGAGCGAGCACCAAGCGATAACCACGAATACTGATGCGAGCTGCGCCCATAGCTGACCTGCGTCGCCGTAGAAGAGTCCTTTGACTCCACCAGCGACACCGTTCCAGCCGTCGCCATAGGTTCCGTCAGCGAATAGTCCTAGAGCGACTAAGCCCCAGATGCCGTTGAATCCGTGAACTGCAACTGCGCCGACCGGGTCGTCCACTTTTGCCTTCGACTCCACTACCCATACTCCGAATACAACGATCCCACCGGCGATTGCACCGATTAGAGCCGCTGCCCAAGGAGCCACGAAGGCACATGGCGCTGTAATTGCTACAAGGCCAGCGAGTAATCCGTTACAGGTCATCGAGGGGTCTGGCTTGCCGTATTTCTTCCACATGATGAACATCGTGACCAAGCAACCAAACGCAGAGGCGAGGACCGTGTTCACAATTACTACAGTAAAGCGGAAGTCAGTCGCCGCGAATGTCGAGGCTCCGTTGAACCCCATCCATCCGACTAGCAGAACCATTGTTCCGAGTACCGCCATTGGAAGGTGGTGACCAGGGATTGCGCGAGGGTTACCTCGCTTGTCGAACTTGCCGATGCGTGCTCCGAGAATCTTCGCTCCCCAGAAGGCAGCGACACCACCCATGGCGTGCACTACCCCTGATCCCGCAAAGTCAACAGCACCGTGTCCCCAGTTAGGACCGAGTGCTCCTAACTGGGAGAGGAAACCCCCACCCCAGACCCAGTTTCCATAAACGGGGTAGAGGATCATCGAGGCGAACAAGCCCCAGCAGATAAATGCGGAGAACTTGAAGCGCTCAGCCATTGCACCGGTTGGGATGGTTGCGGTTGCATCCATGAATACCAACTGGAAGAAGAAGAACGCCAAGATTCCAACGTCGTATGCCTGGCCTGTAAGAAAAAAGCCGGAGTGAGCGATGATTCCCCACTGCCCAATGTGTGCCTCGGGCCCTAACGCTGTAATCCCAAGCCCAGGTAATGCAACCGAGCCGAACATCAACGCATAACCACAAATAAACCAGCCCACTGTGCCTAATGCAAAAATAACTAAGTTCATTAGCATTGTGTGTGCGGCATTCTTAGCTCGCGTGAATCCAGTCTCAACGAGTGCAAAACCGGCCTGCATGAATAGCACCAAGATGCCACCGACCATCAGCCATACGAAGTTGATAGCCATGTGATCTTTTGCCTGTTGCGTTGCAATCGTATCGATCGCATCTGGTTTGGGGGTATCCGCCGGGTAGACGCTCTCGACTTGAGTCGGAGAGATACCGGTCCTAGCTCCAGTTGGATCGCCGTTATCGGCAACTGCGACGCCAGTCAAGGCACCAACTAGGAGCATGCTTGATACCAGCGTCATAAGTAGGAGACGCTTTCTAAATACTGGTGTTAACTCTCCCGCTCTTAGCCCAGCCCGTCGGCGCTGGCGCCGGAACATAGCTGGAGCAAGGAGAGCGGCTGCAAATAATGAAATAACCAACAGACGCAACATTTGGACCCTTCTTCATGGACTTTGAATGAGACAGACGCCAAGATGCGCCGTTGCATCCAAGAAGAGTTTGGTGTGGCTATGTTTCGCCTAATAGCGCGCTCTGTGAACGGAGTGTTACGTCATCCGCCTCTCGCGCAGAGCAGCAAACGAGGCGAGTGGGGCAAAGGCGCTATAAATAAAGCGTCTTTGGGATTAGGAGGCCGCTGCCTCGAAGCACTCAGCCGCAATACGGGTGAGCACAAGACCTTGCTCCCACCTGTCCCCTAGCTCCTGCAGTTCGCCGTCGTCGCCAGGTCCCTGCAGCGCATAGCCAAACTCAGCGGGCAGCAACTCAGGCGCGAAGCCAATCTCCATTCGCGGCGGAGGCACCATGTCGTACTCAACAGTATTGAGGAAACCAGCGAAGGAGCGCTCCCACATTGCACGAAAGTGCCCAACATGGTCCTGGCCCTCTATATGACCATCACCGACATCAATCTGCATACAGCCAGAGGTACCGATGCGCCCATGTAGATAGCGGACTCTCTCAAATACAGGTGAGAGCCAATCAAGTTTCTCCTCAAACTTCGACATCGTCATCTCGTGCCCTGTGTACCAGTGTGAGAAATCTCCGTTGAAT
>CAMDSG010000117.1 GCA_945907055.1 Bifidobacterium breve
ACCGTTTACTCGCCCAAGAAAATCTATAGATATATGCAGACGTATCGGAGTAGTCCATTGCATGAGGCGAGACGATTCGCGTGGCAGCAATGAGGTAACTGCCTCGACAACCTGTAGCGGCGGAACTACAGCGACAAATAAACGTCGTAGCGAATCATTGGAACTCTTCACGCAAGTGCGTCAAGGCGCATACGCAGAAGATTCATTAGCGAGATCGTCGAGAACTGCCTGATGCGTTCACGATCTCCTGGCAAACGTGCGGTTACTGCCTCAACCGGAACGCCAGGCAGAGCAAGCCCAAACCAAACCGTTCCTACAGGAGCTCCGTCTTGGGAATCAGGGCCCGCCACACCGGTAACAGAGATGCCTACGTCGGAACCAAGTACTCGACGAGCACCCTCCGCCATCTCCATAGCGCATTCAGCACTCACCACCTCCTCTGAGGTAACACCTAGCAATGACTGTTTGACCTCAGTTGCATACGCTCCAATTGTGCCTTTGAATATCGCACTTGCCCCGGGCACTCCAGCAATGCGCGAACCAACTAGGCCTCCAGTTAAAGACTCAGCGACACCGAGTGTCCAGCCGCGAGCCCCTAAGCGAGAGAGGACAGCCTCCTCCATGGTCTCGTCATCTACTGCAAAAATGAGATCCCCTAGAGTCGAGCGCAACTTCGCCTCCTCGGGAGCGATGAGTGCTGCTGCCGCCTCGAGTGTCGGGGCCTTTGCAGTTAGACGAACCACAATTCCCTCAATTCCGCGCGCCAGAAATGCGATTGAAGGATTCGACTGATCATCGACCTGTCTCGCAATCATCTCTGCGAGTCCGGACTCCGATGCCCCCCATGTCTTTAGTGATCGATTGAGGATCACCGCGCGCTCCCCTGTTCTCTCTAAAAGATCAGGGATTACATGTTCATTTACCATGCGCTGCATCTCATAAGGAACTCCAGGAACAGCGTAAATAACCCTGCCGTTGAACTCACACTTCAGCCCCGGTGCGGTGCCGATCGGATTAGGAATTACATCCCCACCAACTGGCACATCGGCCTGTCGAAGATTGTTCTCTGGCATCTGTCTCCCTCGACCACCAAAGAGGGATGCGATCCAATCGACTAATTCCTCCCTGCGCTCTAGAGGAACGCCCATAGCCTGAGCGATTGCCTCGCGAGTTAAATCATCAGGTGTGGGGCCTAGACCACCGCAGATAATGATGGCATCGGCTGTCTCAAGCATGGACACAATGCAACGCACAACGCGATCCAGATTGTCCCCGATCTTTCGGTGCTCGTAGGTATCGATACCGGCGCTCGCTAATTGCTCGCCGATCCATGAAGAGTTCGTATCTACGATCTGCCCGAGTAGTAACTCTGTCCCGACAGCAAGCACATCTACCTTCACTAATTCTCTCCACGTATTGGGCGGCGAGCAGCCGCTATTACATCGATTCCTGAGACGACGGTGAGCACAACTGCCGCCCAAATCGCGCTCAGCCATAGCCAGCGCAGATCGGCGGTAAGCGGCAGCAGCACAAAACCAATCGCAGCCATCTGTACAAATGTTTTCCACTTACCTAGTTGGCGTGCGGGTAGTGAAATGCCCTTCCGACCTTCGATGGAACGGTAGATAGAAATAATCACTTCGCGCCCCGCAATCACAATCACAGGGATCCAGGAAATATCACCACGAATCGCGAGTGCACTAAACCCACCGACGGCCAGGAACTTATCGGCGAGCGGATCCAAGAATGCACCTGCACGAGTCGTTCCATCGCGCCGCGCTATCCAACCGTCAAGGCCGTCTGTGACACTCAAAACAAACCAGAGGCCAACGGTCAACCATGTTGAGCCCATATCGACAATCAAGAAGAGCGCAGGGATCGCTAAGACCAAGCGCAGCGACGTAATGACATTGGCTGGTGTACGAATTGCGCCCGGGCCAAACCTACGTAGACGCTCCATCGGTGCACTCATGAGGAGACCCCTGCCCTCACCGGATCCGCAATGAGATCAGGGCCTATTGCTTCTCGAATTCGCACTGTGATTAAAGCACCAGGCCTAGCAAAGGCCTCCGATACACGTACCACACCATCAATCTCAGGCGCTTCACGGTGTGTGCGCCCTACCGCGTCTCCACCCTCGGTGGAGTCGATTAGTACCTGTGCCTCCATCCCAACAAGCGAGTCGCGCAGGGCAGCGGTAATTGGGTCTTGGATCTCCGAGCACTCGCGCAGTCGCTCTTGGATGGTCGCGTTATCAACCGTGCGATCAAGTGTTAGCGCAGCGGTACCTTCCTCAGGAGAGAAGGCAAATAACCCCGCCCAATCGAGGGAAGCAGCGCCAAGGAAATCAAGCAGTTCTGAGTGGTCTTGCTCTGTCTCTCCTGGGAACCCGACTATGAACGATGATCGAAATGCGGCCTCTGGCTCAGCGGCTCTAATCCCATCAATTGCCTTGAGAAATTTATCTCCGTTACCCCAGCGCTTCATACGACGAAGCAATGGAGCGGATGCGTGCTGAAGTGATAGATCGAAATAAGGGACTACGGAATCAAGCTCGAGCATCGTGGAGATGAGCGGGTCGCGTACCTCCGACGGATAGAGGTAGAGGAGCCTGACGCGTTGAAGCCCATCGGCCCTCAACTCGTCGATATTGCGAAGTAGCGGCGCAAGTGCACCAGGATTTCCGGTATCACGACCATACGATGCAAGGTCCTGCGCTACGAGAACTAACTCATATGCTCCACCCTCGACAAGTGATCGCGACTCTAAGAGAATCGACTCTGGCGTGCGCGATCTCTGTGCTCCGCGAAATGAAGGAATAGCGCAGAACGCGCAGGCTCGATCGCATCCCTCCGCAATTTTGACGTATGCCCAAGGTGCACGGGGAGCGGGGCGAGGAAGATCAAGTAGATCCCTCACTCCCCCGGATGGGCGACCAAGTAGCACCGAAGCAAGGTCACCTTCACCGGAGAAGCCGATGACTGCATCAACCTCAGGGAGAGCCTCGGCGAGTTCGTCGCCGTAGCGTTCAGCCATGCAGCCAGTGACAACGATTCGCGCTCCGTCGCGGCGGCGATCTGAGAGCGCTAGGACCGTGTCGATGGACTCTTGACGAGCCGCCTCAATAAACGCACAGGTATTTACAACAACTAGGTCGGCTTCTTCAGGGGTATCAGCTGCGACTAGCCCATCTGCAAGCAGCGTTGCGATGACCTTGTCTGAGTCGACAGCGTTCTTCGGGCAACCAAGGGTCTCGACGAAGAAGCGCTGTGTCATACGCGCATCCTACCGATCTGCGCGGCGGCATCTACCTGCGAGGGGAAGGAATTAGGCGCGAGCCTGCATCTCTTCGAACTCCTCAACCGTCATCTGCACGCTGCGAGCCTTTGAACCCTCAGACGGACCAACAACGCCTTTATTCTCAAGAAGGTCCATTAGGCGCCCTGCTCTTGCAAAGCCAACGCGCAACTTGCGCTGAAGCATGCTTGTGCTGCCTAGGCCGCTTCGCACGACTAGCTCCATTGCCTGCATTAGTAGGTCGTCATCGCCATCCTCGGCATCGCCGTTTGCCCCAGAAGAACCGTTCTCAGCGCCCTGAACTCCATCTACATACTGGACCTCAGTGACCTGGCGCTTCCAGAAAGCAACGACTTTACGCACGCAGTCTTCATCGACCCATGAGCCCTGAACGCGTGCAGGACGACCCGACGCTGGCGCCGCAAGCATGTCGCCTTGCCCGATCAACTTCTCGGCCCCGGCTTGATCGAGGATCACTCGGGAGTCGGCAATGCTTGTAACACTAAACGCCAAACGACTCGGAACATTCGCCTTGATAACGCCAGTGATGACATCTACAGATGGGCGCTGTGTAGCGATAATCAAATGGATTCCAACCGCACGCGCCATCTGAGCGATACGACAGATGCTGTTCTCCACATCGCGAGCGGCGACCATCATTAGATCGTTGAGCTCGTCAATAACAATGACGATGAACGGAAGTCGGTCATAGTTGCGACCGCCGAGTGGATCAGGGTTCTCGGCTGTCGGCAAGTCTCCACGGTCGAACATTGCGTTGTATCCCGTTATGTCACGAGCCCCGATCTCGGCGAGAAGCTCGTAGCGCATCTCCATCTCGCGTACGCACCACTCAAGTGCATTTGCAGCACGTTTCGGATTCGCAACTACCTCTGTCAGGAGGTGAGGAAGACCGTTATATTGACCGAGTTCAACGCGCTTGGGGTCTACAAGAATCAGACGCACTTGATCTGGGGTTGAGCGCAGAAGTAGCGAAGTGATGATGCTGTTTATGCATGAAGATTTACCTGAACCCGTTGCACCGGCAATTAGAAGGTGGGGCATTGTTGCAAGATTTAGCATTACCGAGGTTCCTGCAATATCGCGCCCGAGGCCTACCTCAAGCGGGTGTGTTGCCTTGGCGGCCTCGTCAGAGGTGAGGATGTCACCGAGTGTTATGAGTTGGCGTTGCTTATTTGGAACCTCAACGCCGATCGCTGAGCGCCCTGGAATCGGCGCCAAGATGCGCACATCAGCACTCGCCATTGCATATGCAATGTCATGACTTAGCCCCGTCACTTTATTGACTTTGACCCCGGCAGCTAACTCGAGTTCGTAGCGCGTAACGGTGGGCCCGACAGTCATTCCTACAAGCTGTGCATCGACTCCAAAGTCTCTAAGCGTCTGCTCTAATACTGCTCCAGAGGCCTCTATTGCGCGTGTATCTAACTCTTTATGCTGCGATAGGCGCAGAAGATTTAGAGGTGGCAACTCCCAGTTCGTGTGGGCGGGGACGCTCACATCAAGGCGCAGATCCTCCGCCTGCTCGTTCTCATCATCGGCCAACTCGCTAGAGACCTCGGGTGCGACTGGCGTTACAACTGTAGGAGGAACTTCAGGCGGGGAGACTGCCTTAGGGGGCTCGGACTCACTATCTGGAGTAGCGACTGTCTCAACGGTGACTCGACGCTTACGTACCGGTTTCTCCTCGGCTTCGGCAGACTCGAGTTCATCGTCGAGGTTTAGTTCATCTAACTCATCCGACTCAGCGTCAGTATCAGAACTTCCGTCAAGCTCTAGGAAGCGACTTACAAATCCGGATACAGACCTCCATGCGACACCAAGAGCCACGCCAACACGAGCGAGAGAGGTACCAGTCGCCACGAGCGCGCCTGTAGCAGAGACTGCGACAAGCACTACTGCAGAGCCAACGGTTCCGAGCAGTGAAGACAGCGGAACCGCAACGAGGGCTCCGATGATCCCGCCAGAGTCGCGTAGTGCCGTAGCGGTTGTATCTAGGACCGGGTTGCCTAGAGAGAGAAGGCCGAGGAGGCCGCCTACTAGTAGCGACAGGCCGACCCCGATACGCAGCAGGTGGACGGAACCCTCCTCAGCAGATTTTGATGACGCCGATTTAGAGGTTGAGGTTTTCTTCTTGTTCCCGGATGTCGCGTCTGGGCCGCGGTGCCAAAGGAGGTCAGCGGCGACTGCGACGCAGAGCGTCGGGACCAAGAATGCCCCGCGGCCGGCGAGGAGCGTGATAACTGACTGGCAAGCGGCACCGAATGGCCCGGCTAAATCCGTGAGTAGAGCGAGCGCTGTTAA
>CAMDSG010000118.1 GCA_945907055.1 Bifidobacterium breve
CCGGCGATCTTTCTTGTTCATGGCTTTGGCGGTGCGAAGGAAGATTTCGCTGATCATGTTGAGAATCTTTCGCGCGATTATCGCGTTGTTGTATTTGATCATCGCGGTCATGGTGATAGCGATGCCCCGACTGAGGAGTCTGCTTACTCCCTAGAGAGACTTGGCGCCGATATTCTCTGCGTGGCAGATGCTATTGGCGAGGAAAGAATCGTTCTGCTTGGGCACTCAATGGGTGGGATGGTTGCACGCAAAGTTGCACTTACGGCACCTGATCGTATTGAGGCTCTAATTCTTATGGACACTTGTCACGGACCGATAGCAGCAGTTGATGGCGACCTCATCGAGATGGGTGCGCAGATTGCGCTCACCGATGGAATGGTAACTCTCAAGGAAATTCTCGACGCAGGCACTCCGCTTGATAATTCTGCATATCAGCGCCTCCTAGAAGAGCGTCCCGGGTATCGCGAATTCCAGGAAAAGAAGTTCGCAGCACTCAGCGCTGTCATGTGGGCAACAATCGTGCGCGCTATACGTGATCAGTCAGATGACCTAGATCTCATGAGGTCGCTTGCGATGCCAACCCTTGTAATTGTGGGGGAGATAGATCTTCCGTTTGTTTCACAGAGTTATGCAATGGCAGAGGCGATCCCGGGAGCAGTGCTCGCAGTGATCCCAGATGCGGGTCATTCTCCTCAGTTCGAGAACCCAGATGCTTGGGCGATCGCGTTGAAGAGTTTTCTACTCGCCTGCAGCGTTTCCTAAGAATCGATCTCTCTCAACCACAACTCGCGTTAGGCGCCCAGCTGCAACCAATCCGCGATGGTCCTTAACGGAGACCACGAAGGTCAGGCGACGACCCTCAATCGTGCGCAGCGTTGCCTCAGCCGTAACAGAAGCCCCGATAGCGGTTGGGGCAAGGTGATCAAGTTGGACCCTGTATCCGACGGTGGTTCCTCCATCCTCTAAGTGCCCTTCGCAGGCCGATACCGCTGCCTGCTCAGCTAACAACACAACTCTTGGAGTAGCGAGGACAGGAACATCACCACTCCCTAAGAACAGAGCGGTGTCCGTCTCAGCGACGACAAGGGTTGCGGTTCCGGTGAGTCCGGGCTGGAGGGTCACGCCCCTACGATACGCAATGCGCTAGCGCTAAGCACTTTGTGGCCGATTGTCCTCAGCCCCACTTGGGCGTGGCAGAGTGTGGAATAGAAGATTGCGCCCTAATTTACTTGGAGGATAGGCACTTGCTGGACGAGGATGTAATCCGACGGACACTTGCAACCGCTCTCAAGCGCGGTGGCGACTTCGCAGAGGTTTTTATCGAAGAGAAGACCTCTAGTAGCGCGTCCCTTGATGACGGTCGTGTCGAGGAGGTCTCGTCGTCGCGACGTCGGGGTGCAGGGATTCGTGTTGTCGTGGGTGAGACCACGGGATTCGCACACACCGCAGACCTCTCAGAGGAGGGACTGCGTTCAGCAGCAGAGGCCGCAGCTGGTGCTGCTCAGGGCAGCGCTGGGGTACGCGACGTCGGAGCGTTTAGTCGTAAGACGGTCGAGCCAACTCACGAGGTGCGTGACTATCCAGAGAGTATTGATAAAGAGATCAAGGTAGAGGCGCTTAGGCGAGCCGATGCCGCAGCGCGCGCCGAGGGTGGAGCCATCGCTCAGGTAAGCGCATCCTACGCGGACAGCCGACGTCGAATATTGGTCGCTAACTCTGATGGATTAATTGCTGGCGATGAGCAGATACGGACTCGTTTCTCTGTCAACGCAGTAGCGACTGGAGATACAGGGCTCCAGACTGGTACGGAGTCTCCGGGGCGTACAGTCGGTTGGGAGTTACTAGAGGAGTTTCCCCCAGAGCAGACAGCGCAGATCGCTGCACGACGCGCGTTGTCAAAACTAGAGGCGCGACCAGCACCAAGCGGGAAGTGGCCTGTTGTACTTAAGAAGGGTGCCGGGGGTGTGCTCTTCCACGAAGCATGCGGTCACGGGCTCGAGGCTGATCTAGTTGCTCGGGATGCCTCAATATTCAAGGGAAGAGTTGGCGAGCAGGTTGCCTCCTCCCTAGTGACTGTCGTCGATGATGGGCGTCTTGCGCGCGAATGGGGTGCATACGGGATCGACGATGAAGGCGCCGCTGCTCAGAGAAATGTGCTGATCGAAGACGGTGTTCTTACTGATTACATGTGGGATCTACTTAGAGCGCGCAAAGAAGGGCGAAAAAGCACCGGGAATGGACGGCGTGAGACCTACATGAATCTCCCGATGGTCCGCATGACCAATACTTTCCTAGAGCGTGGAGAGACAGACCCCGAAGACATCATTAGCGCTACTCCTTACGGCATTTACTGCGTAGCGCTCGGGGGCGGACAGGTCAATACAGCGACAGGCGACTTCGTATTCGGGGTCACCGAGGCGTACCTAATTGAGAACGGTGTCCTAACCGCTCCGCTTAGGAATGCTCAGTTGATTGGTAACGGCGCTGAGGCACTGCGAGCAATTGACCTTGTAGGTAACGACTTCGATACTTGGGCAGGAACCTGTGGCAAGGATGGTCAAGGGGTTCCGGTCTCGTCTGGCCAGCCCACGCTGCGCGTCTCCGAACTAACTGTCGGGGGTACTGGGGCATGACCTCTAAGCGCGATTTGTTGGTTATCGCACGCGAGATTGCTGGATCGGCTCGTGGTTCAGAGCAGATAGAGGCACGCGTAGGGCGAGGTCGCGATACTGAAGTTGAGGTGCTTCGCGGTTCGGTCGAGTCACTAACAGTCGCTGAGAGCGAGGGCGTAACAATTCGGGTGGTTATCGATGGCCGCCAGGGTGTCGCCTCTGCAGGCTCATTAGATCCCGAGATAGTTGCAGCAACACTTGAAGACGCAAGAGACAATGCGCGCTTCGCTGAGCCGGACGAATTCTCGGGATTAGCAACACCTGGGGAATTGGGCAATGCAGTTGCACCTGATCTGAATCTTTGGCGAGACGATTTAGCGCTTATCCCAACCGAGCAAAAAGTTGAGATGGCTCTTGAACTAGAGCGAGCAGTTCTTGGGGCCAATTCGCTTGTTCGTGGTGTTGAGTCAAGTAGTTACGGCGATGGTGCTAATGAGTCGGCGCTCGTTACGTCAACCGGCATTGAGGCGGTGCATAGAAGGACCTCTGCCTCACTCGGAGCATCAGCGCTTGCTGGGCCGGAGAGCGAGACACAGACCGGTTACGGATTTAGCGTTGGCAGAACCCTCTCAGATCTCGATCTCGAATACGCTGCGAATCAAGCAGCAAATCGTGCAGTTCGACTCTTAGGTGCGACTCAACCGAAGACGCAGCACATCCCGGTGATCCTCGATCCGCTTGTAGCGCGAACGGTACTCGCGCTAATCGTCTCGGCACTTGGAGCAGAGTCTGTTCAGAAGGGGCGTTCGATGTTTGCTGGGAGGACAGGTGAAGAAATCGGTTCGCCGATCGTTGACCTCATCGAAGACCCAACGAACCCCGAGGCGTTTGGGGCGACACCCTTTGATAGCGAAGGCGCACCAACACGCAGGGTGGATCTTGTTACTGCGGGAGTGCTGAATGGATACCTTCATAACGTAACTACTGCACGGCGCGGTAAAACTGTTACAACGGGTTCGGCGCTTGGCTCAGGGGTAGGTGCACGCGCTGCATACCTGCGGCCTGGACCACTTAGTGTCGAGGAGCTCTTTGCTTCAGTGCCACACGCCCTCTACGTGCAGTCGGTGAGTGGGATCCACTCCGGAACGAGCACCGTAAGCGGAGACTTCTCGGTTGGTGCAGAGGGCCTGATGGTTCGTGATGGCGTCTTTGCCGAACCAGTTAGAGAGGCAACGATTGCATCAACGCTTCCGCGGATACTCCTTGATATTGCCCAGATCGGATCAGATCTCACCTGGTTACCAGGCGGCGGAGCCGGCATGACGCTATTGATCAGCGACATGATGCTGAGCGGCTCATAGAGCGGTTATCACTATCTGAGGCTTGCTACCGGATGCCGGTAGCGAAAATAATGATGACTCCCGCTCCGGCAATCAATCGGTAGATCACGAATGGCATAAAGGTGCGAGTCTTCAAATACTTGAGCAGCCCGGCTATGGCAATCCATCCACTAATGCCAGCGGCGAGAAATCCTGCGAGGAACGCTCCCTCTGAGCCTGCAGGTAGGCCATCTCCTGTTAAGAGTTTGAGGCCTGTGAAGACTCCCGCTCCGGCGATTATGGGGAGGCTCATTAAAAAGGAGACTCGTGTTGCCGCAACGCGGTCAAGCCCGAGCCAGAGCCCTGCGCTAATCGTGATTCCGGAGCGCGATACCCCGGGCTGTAGCGCGATTGCCTGCGCTAGACCCATGATCCCAGCGTCCCGCACCTCGAACTCCTCAATGCTGCGCTTTCCAGATTGCCGGTCGGCCCACCATAGTAAGAGTGCCCCTGCGATGAGCATGGTGCCTATTACAACAGGCTGCCCAAGTTTTTTCTCAATTACGGAAGAGAACAGTGCACCTACAATCGCTGCAGGTACTGCAGATGCAAGTAGGAGCCATGCAAGTCTGGCATCTGAGTCTTGAAGGCTGCGGAGTTTTAGGGATCGCGCAGCCGCTGCAATGTAACGAGCAAGGTCATGTCGAAAATACCAAGACGCTCCAACGAGTGTGCCTAGGTGCAGCGCAACATCGAATGCCTTGTTGAGCGACTCACTACCGTCGAAGTCATTCCAGCGAAAGAGATCTGGTATGAGAACGAGGTGCCCGCTCGATGAAATAGGGAGGAACTCCGTCAGACCCTGAGCGATACCCAAGATGATTGCGTGCAGAATTGACATTGTAGGAATGCTCCAGTTGAGTAAGGCTCGCGGACCTGATGTTACGCCGTGCTAGCGCGTACTTATGCCCGGTACTGATGCGAGGGTAATAACTCCGCTTGCTACAGCAAAGGCGACGCGCGGCACGAGGTCAAGTGGCACCGCTAGGGTAGCGGCGGTCCCCTCCGAGGTGCGATCGATCCGTATTATCGTTGCGCCACTTATGACTTCGCGTGTGGGCTCGCCCCCACTGAAGCGCTCTGGGTCAAGCGTGACGAATACATCGACCACATCTCGAGCATGGAGTTGGCGTGCATCGTTACTGACGACGCGCACCCCTCGTGTCCCTGCGGGCAGTAAATTATTTGAGGTGCCGAGATGCCGCGTAGTCACGACATTGCCCTTCAGCACCGGTATATCGACCCGCTCCCCAATCGCATGGGCACGAACCTCGGGGTTTGGGGGAGGCGCGTGGAGCTGCATCGAGCCCAAATCTGAGCCAACGATCTTGTGCCCTGTCGGCAAGTCGCGTCGCGCAACTACGACCGGATAAGTGCGCCCTAGGGCATCAGATCTGCGGTGTAGTTGATTAATGGTTGATGCGACATCTATGGCAGTAATCAGCGCAAGCAACGCGGCGGCTATGCGCAGAAACAATGCTCTTCTTGTTGTTGTGATGGAGATATTTCGGAGATCAGATGAGAAACGATTAATGAGTGATGGCATGCGGCCCCCATTAGGGATCGGAGAATCCTGCGGCGGGGAAGCCTGGGCGCTTTATGTGCGCCGATCACT
>CAMDSG010000119.1 GCA_945907055.1 Bifidobacterium breve
CCCCTAAATATCTCAGACCTGCTCACCTCGGCTGCACGTCCAAATGCAGTAGGCGAAGCAAGCGATGCACTCACCGATGTTGGGGTCTCGCCTGCTACCGACTCCGTCGAGGTCACGAGCGCCCCATTGCCGATCACGATTCTCACGGACAACACCGGGGTCGGCGCACTTGCATCCGTCTCAATTGATATAACCATCAGCACTAAAACAAAGACTGGTGTAGTAAAGATCCATAGAGTCGGCGAACTCGCGTTTGTTTACGAAGGAGGCGCCTGGCTGATTGACGGATGGCGGCTAACCGTAAATCGAGATGGCAAAGGAATCGCTTCAGCGCCAAAAACATCCTCCTCAACAAAGGCTCCATGATGCTCTCTACAGGAACAACTTTGAGAGGCTCTATGAAACGCGCGATTAGCACGCTCTCGATACTTCTCCTCGCAATTGCCATGGGCACTGCAGGGCTCGCTGCTTGGTGGCTAAAGACAGGGCGTATGCCGATTGCCGCAGGGGCGACTTACATGACGGTTACCAAGACCGCCAGCGCAGACTCAACCCCAATTCCTGGAATCGCACCAATATTTGTTTTAGTTGTTGGGAGCGATGCTCGCACCGGGGAGACGGTGGCTCGCGGTGATGCGATCCACCTTGTTGGGGTTAATCCACAGAGCGGCCAAGCCACGATGCTCGACATTCCGCGTGACACTGGGGCGCAGATACCCGGCCATGGAACCGAGAAGATCAACGCGGCAATGGCTATCGGTGGAGCACAACTCATTGCGGATACCGTAGGAAATCTCGTAGGTGTAAAAGTTTCGTTTGTAATCACAACTGACTTCGACGGGTTCATCGGTATGGTCAACGATCTCGGCGGTGTAGACGTCAACGTCATCTCTCGCAATGTAGATCGCGAATACAGCGGCGCCAACTTTGAGGTTGGCACTACACGCATGAACGGCACCCAAGCCCTTGCCTTCAGTCGCAACCGACACGGATTCCCATCGGGTGACCTAAAGCGAAGCGAGAACCAGGGCTACTTCATTCTTCAAACCCTTAGCCAGTTACGCACCAATAATCCGGGGCCAACTGCAACTCTCGGGCTTCTCGGCAACCTTGGAAGGCATGCACAGCTCGTCAATATGGGTTGGGCTGATGCGTACAGGCTCGGGCGCCTAGGCCTCTCCTTAGACCCACAGAATGTGCGCAACCTTGTGATACCCGTTGGCTCTGGGGTTGGCTCTCGCCTTGCGCTGCTAGGTAACGCACGCGATCTCTTCAATGATTTTGCAGATGACGCAGTGCTGCAGCGCCACTAACAGAACGCCTCGCCTCACTGCGTTATTGAGGGCTGTTACATAATTGTCACCCTCTCTAGGTACCCTCACTAGGTGAATCCGGACCCGAGAGATGCAGGCAGCACCCTCGATGCCCTCTCGCGCGATCCGGAGTTTGAGGGGAGGCTTGTATTCGATGCAGAGATCCCTGAGCGAGCGGCTCTCTACGGTTCGCTCGAGACCCCGTTATCGCCTGCCCTAACCGAGCGAGTAGCGGAGAGGAAACTAGATACTCTCTGGAGTCACCAAGCCTCCGCAATTGATGCGCTCCGATCTAAAGAACACACGGTCGTTGCTACCGGCACCGCATCTGGGAAGAGCCTCTGTTATCAGTTGCCGATACTCGACTCGATTATCAATACCTCAACCTCAACCTCTCTCCTGCTCTTCCCCACAAAGGCGCTTGCTCAGGACCAACTACGTTCGATGCGCTCGTGGCTGCTCCCAGGCGTGAAGGCAGTTACCTACGACGGAGACACTCCGCAAGAAGACCGCACTTGGGCTCGGCGTAATGCCAATGTCGTACTCACCAATCCAGAGATGCTCCACATGGGGATACTTCCATCGCATGCGCGTTGGGCGACCTTCCTTATGCGCCTCGATTATGTAGTCGTAGATGAGCTACACGCTCTTCGTGGAATTTTTGGGGGGCATGTTTCGCAGGTGCTTCGCAGACTGCGCCGAATCTGTGCGCATTACGGGTCCTCCCCAACATTCTGTTTTACTAGCGCCACAATCGGTAACCCGGCGGAACTCGCAAGCACACTTATCGGGTCTCCAGTAGGCGCTATTACCGATGACGGATCACCCGCGAGTGCAAGGCGCTTTGCTCTATGGCAACGACCATTAATCGATGATGCTCTCGGGAAGCGATCGTCTGCCAATTCTGAGACCGCTGCACTCCTTACTGCATTCGTGCGCGATGGGCACCCAACACTCGCTTTTACCCGTAGCCGGCGCGGGGCAGAGTTAGTCGCGGACCAGACCCGCCGCACTCTAGAAATAGTTGCACCAACCCTCGCTGATCGTGTAGCTGCGTACCGTGCCGGTTATCGCTCGGATGAACGGCGCGAGATCGAGGCCGCTCTAAACGATGGCCGACTTCTTGGAGTAGCGGCTACGAATGCACTTGAGCTCGGGATTGATGTGGGGGGTCTTGATGCAGTCGTCATCAACGGTTTCCCCGGCACAATCGCGTCGCTGCGTCAGCAATCAGGGCGCGCTGGTAGGTCCGGTCAACGCTGCTGCTCGGTACTTGTGGCCGGCGACGATCAGTTAGATCAGTGGTATGCAGCGCACCCAGAGCAATTACTCGATCGCTCCCCCGAGGCTGCCGTCATCAACCCAAACAATCCATTCGTACTCAGGCCCCATATTGCATGTGCAGCCCACGAATTGCCGCTCTCTCCAGAGGACGAGAGATGGTTCGGAGCAGAGATTGACGAGGCCGTGCGCGAACTCGTAATTGCCGACCTCTTAAAGCCACGTAAAGGGCTCATGTACTGGGCTGGGCAGTCGCCACCAGCACCTGCAATTGGGCTACGAAGTGGTGCGACCGAGGAGTTCTCACTACTCGACGCTTCGGGTGGATCGACTCGATTGATAGGCACTGTCGATGGAGCACGTGTCCACAGCGTGGCCCACGTTGGCGCGATCTATCTACATCAGGGTCGCCAATGGCAGGTAGAGAGCCTCGACCTCGCAGATCATGTGGCGTGGATGGTCGATGCCGATGATCTAGACGAATACACGATTGCACGCGAAGAGACCGACATAGCCATTATTGAGACCGACCAATCCCTTGCGTGCGGAGTTGGTACAGCGCATATCGGGCGGGTTGAGGTGACCAACCAAGTAGTTGCATACCAGCGACGACGGGTAGGGAGCGGAGAGTCACTCGGCACCGTCGCCCTCGATGTACCAGCGCGCTTGCTAGATACACGCGCCTGTTGGTACACGATTGATCTCGAGCGGCTTGTGCGTGCAGGGGTAGACCCATCGCGAATCACCGGCGCAGTCCATGCTGCCGAGCACGGACTCATTGGTCTACTTCCACTCTTCACAATCTGCGACCGCTGGGATGTAGGCGGAGTATCGATGGCGATGCATCCCCAGACAGGCGACCCGACAATATTCGTCTACGACGGATACGCAGGGGGAGCCGGGATTGCCGAGTTGGCATTCGCAGATGTCGCGCGCCACGTCAGCGAGACGCTCTCACTACTTGAGTCATGCCCATGCGATGAGGGTTGTCCCTCGTGTGTCCAGTCTCCAAAATGCGGAAACTGGAACGAGTATCTAGACAAGGGCGCAGCAATTCTGCTTCTTAGACTTCTGAACTCATAGAAGCGATTACCACTCAAGCACCGCTGCACTAGTTCCCTGAGACCCTGACCACTCAATGGTTGCGGAGATGCGCTCTCCAACCTCAACAAGGCGCAGAACCCTTGCTCCATTGCGCAGGGCTATATCGCGTGACCTGCGCTCAGCATCCTCTTGGGAGTATCCACTTACGCGATCACTAGCCATTGCGGCGACAACCAGCTCGGAGATTGTCTCCGCATGGGCTCGCTCAACTGCAATCCTCCCAGCGCTGCCCGCTGCGATAGATGCCGCTGCCCCAAATGCCACACCCACTAACAGCAGTATGGCAGCACTACCGCCTTCGCACCTATCTCCAAATTTATTCATCTCTCGACGCGCACCACCGCGCGCGCTCGCATCATCGGGTCTGGGAGCAGCGGCCCGACTACCGGAATATCAGTATGGGCTTTTATGCGCAGCACTACAGAGATTGAATCCCCTATCTGTCGATGCTTCCCTAACTCAAGATCAACCCCTGGTAGCGCCTTGCGTGCCGCCTCCAACACGATTGATTGATCTGGAGAGAGCGCCGCGGCCCGAGCCGCTTCATGCACTGCCTGCTCTAGAAGTAACCGTGTGCGCACAACAGATACAACCTGAAGGGTGCAGAGCAGAACAATGATTACTAGAGGTAAGACGAGTACAAACTCGACGGTTGATTGACCAGTCTGCCCAAGAATCCGCGTCGTGCTGCGGCGCGTTTTTTGGCATTCTTCATCAAATATTTTCCCTGAAGGGCTCGGGTCCACGGACTCAAACATGCTTATCCTGGGATCAAACGGCCGACAACCATGTCGAATAGTTTGGTAATACCGCCGCTCTTTGATGCCCACGTAAGTAACAGGGTTGCGATTGCAGCAGATCCAAGTATCACAAGTGCATACTCTGCTGTTGTCTGGCCTGCCTCGTCGGCGTCACTCTTCAAGCGCTCTGTAAATCTACGGATTAAATGCACGGCTACCTCCTGGTAGTCGGTGGGTTGAATTTGGGTCGGCGCAGGGCCGACGCAGTAAGGCTCGGTCAGTGACCGGCGAGCGCACCGAGTACAACTGGTGCGAGAGTCAGTAGCCCAAAGGCAGGAAGAATCGTAAAAACAAGTGGAAATAGCAGGCGAATCGGTACTGCTCTGGCCCGTGCCTCTGCTTGTTGGCGAGAAGCAATGCGAGATGATTCAGCTAAGCGCTGGAGTGCGCTACGTAGAGGTGCGCCACTTCGCGCTGAGGCAGCGAGCATGGCTCCGAGTGCTAACAGGTCTCGATGTGGAGGAGGTGATTCGCATGCAGATACGAAGGTTCGTCCCCTATCGCTCGCAGTGGCTAGATCGGTACACCATCCGGAGACTGTCGGCGGCACCCACTCCACAACAGCCGCAACGGAACCAGCAGGCGTACATCCCGATGCCGCAGCAAGCGCAAGCAGATCAATGAGTACTGGTATGTCTCTCGAGATCGCGTTATCCATGATGCGGTTAGAGCGCTTTCGCGCGGGTAGGCCAACAACACGAAGAAACGGTATGGACTCGATACTTCGAGTGCGCTGAGAGGCTTGCTTCTTCTCCATTAGTTGCGCCCGAGATCTTGCAGCAGACTTATTGGCACGAGTCAAGATGGGCACTGCGATTAGCGCCCCCCATCCACACCCAATGAGCATCCCTAAGAGCGTCTCAGAGTTCGACATCTCAGGCCACCGAGTTAACAATGCGATGCATCCAGAATGCACCAAGGGCATCGAGGGCTAATCCCCCAAGCAGGCAGGCCCGACCACTCCACGAACTCACCAACTGCGCTAGAGACCCGGGATTCGCCGCTCCACCAATTACGAGGAAAAGCAGTGGAGCAGCAGCGACGACAAGAGCGGAGAGGCGTGACTGAGTCGCTAGCGATA
>CAMDSG010000120.1 GCA_945907055.1 Bifidobacterium breve
CATTTGGGGTCAATTCCTAGCCCCTCAAACAGCGTTATTCATCTTGGCCCTCTACCCCTGCATCTCTACGGATTAATTCTCGCTATTGCGGTACTTGTTGCAGCGCGTATCGCTGAACAGCGATGGGTGCACCGAGGGCATGGAGCAAAGGAGTTCGCCGATCTTGTTATCTGGATAATTATCGGAGGCGTTGTCGGCGCCCGCGCCTATCACGTTGCGAGTGATTATCAACTCTTTGTCGGCCAATGGGGCGACGCTGTAAAAATTTGGCAAGGGGGTCTCTCTATTTGGGGCGCCGTTCTTGGCGGTGCAGTGGTTGTCGTGTTTCTAGCTCGACGCCATAACCATGACCTTGGAGACCTCGTCGACTCGATTGCTCCTGCGCTCGTTCTTGCCCAGGCAATAGGGCGTTGGGGCAACTGGGCGAATCAAGAACTCTTTGGGAAGCCAAGCAACCTGCCGTGGGCGGTTGAGATCGACCCGGTGCATCGCCCAGTTGAGTACGCCAATTACTCGACCTTTCAGCCCACTTTTCTCTACGAATCCCTCTGGTGTCTTGGGGTCTTTGTGGCATTGGTGCTAATTGAGCGGCGATTCAGATTGATGAAAGGGCAGGTACTTGCCCTTTATCTAATTCTTTATACGGCCGGTCGATTTGTATTTGAGAACATGCGCACGGATAGAGCAAATGTGATTGGGCCCCTCAGGCTTAATGCATGGGTGAGTCTTATCGTCTGCATAGGCGGGATTCTCTGGTTTCTTTGGCTGCGAGGCCACGGAACTCCATCGGTTCCTCACGTTGATCGACTCCCCGCATCGGTAGATCAATTGCCAGAGTCGTAGAATGGGGCTCCCCCCGAATAGGAGTCTCTCCCGATGAATACCGTTACGAAGACATCGGCTGCTCGCGCTGTCGCCGCATCCAAAATTTACGGATCAGGCGACGCAGAGGTACGCGCACTTGATTCGATCAATGTTGAGTTTGCCTCCGGTATGTTCACCGCGATTATGGGCCCATCTGGCTCTGGTAAGTCAACACTTCTCCATGTGCTCGCCGGCTTAGACCCCGTGACAAGTGGAGAGGTCTTCATCGGCGAGATCGAGTTGAGCACGCTGAAAGATAAAGAGCTAACACTTGTGCGCCGTGACCGCTTGGGTTTTGTCTTTCAATCCTTCAATCTCATCCCCACCCTCAATGCGCTTGAGAATATGACGCTCCCGCTCTCTCTCGGTGGTCGTAAAGTCGACCCTGCTTGGCAGGACGAGGTTGTTAAGGCAGTCGGACTTGGAGACCGTCTTGGTCATCGGCCGAATGAATTATCTGGTGGCCAGCAGCAGCGTGTAGCGGTAGCGCGAGCGTTGCTCTCGAAGCCCGAGATTGTTTTTGCTGATGAGCCAACCGGAAACCTCGACTCGCGAAGTTCTAGCGAGGTGCTCTCGTTCATGCGCGCAGCGGTGGACAACTTCGGTCAAACAATTGTGATGGTGACCCACGATGCAGGGGCCGCTGCATATGCAGATCGGGTGGTATTTCTTGCCGACGGGAGGATCGAGGCAGAGTTGATGAATCCAACTTCCGCCACTGTCCTTGACCGTATGAAGCAACTCGGAGGCTGACCAGAAGTGTGGATAGTCACGCTAAAGGGTCTACTCGGCCACAAATTACGCTTCATGCTCACCGGGCTAGCGGTAGTGCTTGGTGTCGCATTTATGGCTGGGACACTTGTCCTTACCGACACAATCCAGGTCATCTTCGATGATCTTGTCGCCTCTGTTAATGATGGTACCGATGCATTCGTGCGTTCAAACGAGGTAGTCGATAGTGCATTCGGGGAGGAGCGCAATCGCGTCAGTGCAGCCTTACTTCCTCAGGTGAGAGCCGTGCAGGGGGTTGCCCAAGCAGAGGGTGACCTGCAGTTCTATGCACAGGTTGTAGACGCGAAGGGTGAAGCAATTGGCAACCCAGGTCGCGGTGCGGCAAGTTTTGGGTTCATCTGGAACCCCGGCCGTCTCAATGCGTACCGACTTGTCGCCGGCAACTCGCCTAGTGCTGCGGGTGAGGTCGTTATTGATCGGGGCACGGCGAAGAAAGGTAATCTCCGCGTCGGATCAAAAGTGAAAGTTCTTTCACAGAGCGCTCCGCAGGATTTCAAAGTCGCTGGCATTGTCACCTTCGGAGAGGCGGACTCCCCAGCGGGAGCAAGCGTCTCACTATTTACCTCTGAAGAGGCGCAGCGCTTAAGCGGTGCGCTAGGGCAATACGACGGCATCTCGGTATCAGCGGTGGATGGCGTGTCCCAGGAACAAATGGTGCGCCGCATTGATGCTGCACTCTCTGACCCCAAAGTAGAGGTGATTAGTGGTGCCACCCTCACGAAAGAAAATCAGGATGAGTTTACCCAGCAGCTCTCTTTCTTCAGCACTGCGCTACTCGCTTTCGCCCTGATATCGCTCTTCGTTGGTTCGTTCATCATCTTCAATACCTTCTCAATCATCGTTGCTCAGAGAACTAGAGAGATCGGATTGATGCGCGCGATCGGTGCATCGCGTAGCCAGATCGTTAAGTCTGTAATTGCAGAGGCAGCACTGGTCGGGATACTCGCCTCCGCTGTCGGGTTGGGGATCGGAATTCTCCTTGCAGCAGGCCTCAAGGCATTGTTGGCGGGTCTGGGTATTGATATCCCTGCTGGAGCCACCCAAGTGCTTCCCCGCACAATCATTGTTTGCTTAGGCGTTGGAACCTTCGTCACCATCGCTGCATCTGTTCTGCCATCGCGCAAGGCATCGCGCGTATCTCCGATGCAGGCACTGCGCAGCACGGGGTCAGACCCAATGAAGCAACTAGGGCGACGATCAACAATCGGTGTCGTCATTACTGCGGTTGGGGTCGGGTCGCTTCTCTATGGCCTATTCGGGAATGTCGAGAATCCAACACTCTTTGTAGGTATCGGGGCGTTGGTTGTATTTCTCGGTGTGGCTGCTCTAGGCCCAGTGATTGCTCGCCCCGTGAGTCGCGTGCTCGCTGCTCCCCTCCCCAAACTCAAAGGTATGGTCGGAGTACTCGCACGCGAGAATGCCGTACGCAATCCGCGTCGCACGGCCTCTACCGCCGCTGCGCTGATGATTGGCGTAGCCCTTGTGGGGTTCATAACAATCTTCGCAGCATCTATCAAGAACTCAATCGCAACTGCAGTTGACTCTGCATTTACTGCAGACTTTGTGGTAGCGGCAAAGGGGGGAGGCCCGCCGGTTCTCTCTGGGTTTAGTCCTGATCTCGCCCAAAAGATAAAAGAGGTTCCAGGTGTAGGCGCATCAAGTGGCCTGAGATTCGCTGGAGCCGAACTGCAGGGTAAAGGCGTATTTATCATTGCATCGGACCCTGCAACTAGTACGGAACTCTTCGATGTGCAACCTGAGAGTGGCGACTTCAAACAACTCGGAATCGACGACGTTGCAGTCTCTTCAGATCGAATGAAGAAAGAGGGATGGGTACTCGGTCAGAGGATCTCAGCAAAATTCCCCAAGGGAGCATCTACTCTAAAAATTACAGCGGTCTTTGGTTTGGGGCAGCAAGCTGGACTCTCGGACTACTTCATATCGCTCGCCGGATACGACGCCCACTACACGCAGCAACTTGATAGTCAGGTATACGCAAAGGTTGCGGACGATGCGAACCCCCGAGTCGTAGGGCGAGAGATTCAGAAGATACTGAAGGAGTACCCAACCGCAGAGTTGCTTGATCAGGAGCAGTTCAAGGCGACCAGATCCGGGCAGGTTGACCAAATTCTTAATCTCATCTATGCGTTACTCGCACTTGCTGTTGTGATTGCCCTAATCGGTATAGCGAATACACTTGGACTCTCAATTGTTGAGCGAACGAATGAGCTCGGCCTTCTTAGGGCAGTTGGCATGACGCGTCGCCAACTTCGCTCTGCAATTCGTTGGGAGTCGGTCATCATCGCGTTGCTTGGGACCGCACTCGGATTAGTGATAGCGGTTTTCTTCGGCTGGGCGCTTGTTACTGCTCTTCGAGATCAAGGTCTCTCGGGTTTTGTTGCGCCAATCGATCGATTAGCAGTGATCGTGGTTCTCGCAGGGTTTGCTGGAGTAATAGCAGCGATTCTTCCGGCACGTCGCGCAGCTCGGTTAAATGTTCTTGATGCTATTTCTCAGGAGTAACTAAACGCTTCTGCGCCGGCTAGCAGAAGAAGCCCTAGCGAATGCTCTTACGCATTTCAGGCATCGCGCAGCTTCGCGTCTTTTGCCTTGACCATCTCCGCAAGCCCTGCCTGGTAGCTCTCCATCCGTCGCTGGAGATCTAGGTCAGAGGAGGCAAGAATTCTGATTGCCAACAATCCGGCATTGCGAGAGTTTCCAACTGCAACCGCAGCGACCGGTACTCCCGAAGGCATCTGGACAATTGAGAGTAGCGAGTCGAGTCCATCGAAATTCGCTAATGGCACGGGTACTCCGATTACTGGGAGCGGCGTCATCGATGCTGTCATCCCAGGGAGGTGGGCGGCGCCGCCGGCACCAGCGATGATGACCCGAAGGCCACGCTCGGCCGCATGCTTTGCGTAGTCCCACATGACATCAGGGGTGCGGTGGGCGGAGACAATCCGTACTTCATGAGCGATATCGAACTCAGTCAGGGCCTCAATTGCCCCCTGCATAACAGGGAGGTCTGAGTCGCTCCCCATGATTACTCCGACTACAGGCAGGCTCGCGGTCACCCCTTGACGTTAGCGTCTCGACAGGGCTCAGTGGCGAGCCGGAGAACAGGAGCAACAAATGCTTAAGACCAGACTTACTGACATGCTCGGAGTTGAGCACCCAGTGATGCTCGCAGGAATGGGTGGAGTCTCTTACCACCGTCTTGTAGCCGCGGTATCAGAGGCCGGCGGCTACGGCACTTTCGGGGCCTCCACCATGAGCGGGGAGGACATGGTCGCGGAGATGCGCGCCGCTCGCGCTCTGACCGATAAGCCGTTTGGTGTCGATCTACTTACCGCCATGCCAGACCGACTCCTCTCAGATGTCGAGACACTGATCCAAGAGGGTGCAACTGTCTTCGCTGCCGGGCTTGGAGTACCGCGAGATGTAATTGCACTCTGTCATGAGAAGAATGTGTTGGTGCTCTCTATGTGCGGGAAGGTGCGCCACGCGATTGCCGCAGTGGAGGCGGGCTGCGACATTGTTGTCGCACAGGGAACCGAGGCAGGTGGGCATACTGGTCAGGTTGCAACCTTTCCGTTGATACCTCAGGTTGTTGATGCTGTCGACGGGCGTGTACCCGTCGTAGCGGCTGGAGGAATCTTTGACGGTCGCGGGCTTGCTGCAGCGCTTGCACTCGGAGCAGAGGGAGTCTGGATCGGAACCCGATTCATTGCAACGCCTGAGGCTCGCAGTGCTCCCGGCTACAAAGAAGCACTACTGCGC
>CAMDSG010000121.1 GCA_945907055.1 Bifidobacterium breve
TCCATATGCGCACTCCGCAGTGTTGCAGCAGTTAGATCCGAGCCACTTAGGTCTGCCCCCGACAATTGAGCGCCCTCGAGGTCGATTCGTGTGAGGTTCATGCCGGTGAGCGATGCGCCCGCTAAATCTGCTCCAGCGAGACTCGCCCAAGCCCTTAACTCGTGCCCGTTAACCAACATGACGCACGCCTGTTCTAATGAGCAGTGTTCTAATCAGCATCGTTCTTCAACTCGCGATATTTATGAAACCTTCCAGAGAATTCACTCTGCTGCTCTTCACTCCATCGAACCGCCACTCCGCCCGGAAGAGCGAGGCACCGAGCAGCATGATCCTCTACCAACCCCGGTAGCTCTCCCTCAAAACCGAGGGAGCGCAATCCATCCAACCTCACGTAGAAGGGAATCATCGCGGCCTCCGCTATTGAGGCTCCATCCCCTACCAGCCACCCAGTTGGTTCCAGCTTTGTTGCTAATTCCGTTAGGGAATCCACAAGTCGATCGCTAGCGCGCCTGATGCTCTCCGGATTGACCCCGTAATAAATAGCGATCATCGGAGCAAAGATATTTTTATCTACCCAACGCGCTTCCTCGAGGGCAGCGTCGGAGAGCGCACCGACCGACAGGTAGAGACGCTCAAGAATCGGAATTGAGTCAGCGAGGTAACGACCGCCCTCTCGGATCATCGGGATCTCAGCACGCGGAGAGTTGACTACGAATTCTTCGGGGACAACGAAGTCCTTCGAGCGCGCTGCAGTGGGTGGGACATCTACAACTTCGTAGGAGATTCCAAGTTGAGCGAGTGCGAACTCAACGCGCACCGAGAACGGGCATATCCAATGCCCAAATAACGTAACTGGCTCTTCTAACTGAAGCGGCATTTCAGGGGATGCCTCAGGTGATTGACTCGACTGGTCTTCACTCGAGCCAAGCACGCCGCCGTTCATACGAAGAGTGACTCGCAGCCGGTACCGGCAAGTACCCCGTCAACCCACTCTCGATCGGTTGCACTCAAGCCTAAATACGCATCTCGTATCCACGCAATGGTCTTGCCTTGATAAGCAAATGCCCCTTGGCGATACTCAGCACCGTGGATCGTGCAGACGACCTCATCCGCTCCAGCTTTGAGGGCTGCCTCATTCGCGAGCATAAATGGCACGTAGGTTGATCCGATCTCGTTAAAGAGCGGAGTCAGCGTCTCCATTGGCAGATCAGCACGGCCATACCAACCGGAGTCACCCTCCACTCGCCACCACGAGAGGTCGTCAACACGATTGATCCACGAGTACACACGCGGCCCATGCGATATACAGAGGTCAGTCGATGGGGGCTCAATAATTGCTAACTGGCTTAATTGTCCATAGAGGCCAAAGTCCGAACTCCCGGGGCGATTGCCAAGAAGAAAGTCATTGCCCTCAAGGTGCCGATGGAGAATCTCGAGAAGACGCACATAACTCGACTCGATAACTGGCGCATTCAAATCTGTGCTTCCAACTAGAGCGCGCCTGCCGACCTGACGATCAACGATGTAATCACCCATTCGGTCGAGGCGTTCGTCGCTCGCGTGTAGCCCAGGCCATACCGGCAGCAACCTGCGTGCGCGCTCTACGGATTCTCGCGGCGCCCAGCGATAGTGATACATCATCTTGGTTACCCACTCGTCGGCATAGTCCTCGATGAGTAGGTCTAGGAAGTGAAGGCCAGCGTCGGATGGCTTGAGACTGCGTTCCCTAAACATCGTCTCTAGGCGAGCAATCTGAGGAGTCGAGTCGACCATCACTTCGGTGACGTCACCGGCGTCGTCGGGGAAACCAAGCACCGGGATGATCGCAACCTTGGGCCTTGGAATTCCCTCCTCATCGGCTGTCCCCTGAATCGCCCATCGAAAAGGAATCTGGCGATACCGCAGCACAGCACGCATCTTGAGGGAGTAGGGCGAACCATATGTACCAACGAGGGTTATTGGATGAGGCATTTAGAGGCCCCGGGGCGCGTTCCAAGAAGGAGCCATATCTGCCCTGGGAGTGATTTTCAAGCCATCAAATTCCATAATTTCTCCGTTATCAAGATTTTGAGCCAGCCCCCGAGGATAGCGGAGGGGGCCGATGCTCTGCGGTGTGGCTCCGGTACCGCTTCGGTGCGGTTCGCTAACGTCAGGCCCCCCCAACCAAGACACAATCTGACGGGGAGTTCGCCCCCGAAGTATGGTCTTCATCCACTACTAGTCACCAAGGAATTAGAGGAAAAGCATGAATCACCTACGGATTGCTAAATATGACGTCTTGAAGGGAACCTCCAAGGAGGTAGCTGAAGTGGCAACTGGGCCCGGCGGAATCCTCGACATCTACCGCTCCATGCCAGGCTTTCAGGCCTACTCGCTCCTCGAAGTTGACGCGATTACCGTCATCGGCATCACAGCATGGGAGACACACGAAGAGGCAGAGGCCGCAACACGCGCTGCAGCAGAGTGGGTAGCCACTCACCTCGAGGGTCGCATTCACCGCACCTCCAACGAGATCGGCGACGCCCTCTTCTGGGAAGGCACAATGACGAAGTAGTTTCACTCAGCCTCGCGAGGCTGATCACGCATTTCCAACTGCCCCGACCGTGCTAGCGATTCGCTAGATGGTCGGGGCAGTTTTTTCTCTACAGGAGGAAAGTTCTCGAGCCGATAGGCCGGCATGAAACAACTACGGGACTCCGGGATCATCGCATTACTGACCGCAGCGGCGACAAGGCTGCTCGATTCTTGGCAGGAGCTTGATTCGTTTAGCTCAGTACCCAAAATGCCTGCGTCTAACGAGCGGTAACAAGATCGAACGAAGGGCGCGTTATGCGCGGCGTTGCTTCTCCAGCACGTCGATTGCATCGTGGCGGGCATTACCCAAGAGCCAGAAGACTCCAACTATTAGAGCTCCCCACCCAGTAATTAGCCCAGCGATTGCCGATCCAAGCCATCTCATCTTGTGGTGACCCGAGATGCGAAACGCTCTGCGTTTAAGGCGACCAATATCGTAGATAGCCAACGCGCCAAGCGGGATGCCGATGACATATCCAGTTATTAAGAACCCTGTAATGCTCATTATCGAATGCTTCGGCTAACTCTTCTGGGACGGGTATTTGTATTTGGATCCCGATTGCTTATGCAATCAGTGGATCAATCCTAATGCCCCTACGCCCCATCTGACTCAGCGGAGCTCGATGAGGAACGCGTGCGAGTTCGGCGTGCAACAGCACCGCAGACCTCAGCGCCAGAGAAGAGGATTGCGCTCGAAATGAGGAACGGTGCGTAAGCGAGTAGAAAAATAAACCAGTTGAAAGCGGAGTACTGACCTTCGGGTAATTTAACTCCTTGAATGAAAAAATTAATTGAGTCGGTTGGCTCGCCGAGAAAGCTTTTACCAGTTTGTCCTAATCCAGTGACGTACAAACCTAGAAATACCGAGAACACCAAGCCACCGATCCCAAGTAATGTCGCAGCGATTCGAAGCCGTTGCTGGGCTCTGCCTCCGCTACTGGTCTTGGAAGTAATTTTGTTCTTTGCCATAGGGAAGAAGTTTAGGGCTGATCTAGATGTGCACTGAACCAACCTCGAGTAAAAATCACTGTTGCAACCCCTATATTTGCCCAACAGATGACCTAATGTCACATGGGTTATGCCAGCGATAATGCGGGATCGGGGCGCTTTAGTAGAGTCCCGGGACGAGTTTTGAAGGCACTCTGCACCACTACCCTTTGAAGCAAGACCCCATCCGCCGAATATTTACTTCTCCAAACATCGTCCATAAATACCAAAGCACTAGGAGCAATAACTTGCCTTCCCAAGCCCTTGCAGTAGCCGAGCATGCACTTCTTGTAGAGCGTCGCCCGCTCACACGTGCGGAGGTAATGGCGGTGGCAAACGAACCACTTGAACTAGTGCCCGATCTTGTTGGCCTCGCCCATCGCGTGAGGCTCCAGTACTGCGGCGACACTGTTGAGTTAGAGAGCCTCATCAACGCCAAATCTGGAGCATGCCCAGAGGACTGCGCGTTCTGCTCACAATCTGTCAAGTTCGATACTGGAGTTGATGTCTATGCGTTTCTTGATTTAGTCGAGGTACTAGAGGCAGCACGCGCAACTAAGGCAGCAGGGGCTACGCAGTTCTGCATAGTTGTTGCAGTGCGCGGACCTTCAGAGCGACTTCTAGACAAAGTGATCGCTGCAGTTAACGCCGTACATGAGCAGACTGGCCTCGAGGTTGCATGCTCACTTGGGCTACTTACAGATGAGCAGGCCAGGCGTCTCGCCGATGCTGGAGTCCGCCGTTATAACCACAATCTTGAGGCACCTAGATCAAGATTCCCCGAGGTCTGCACTACCCACTCATACGACGATCGCGTCGATACCGCCAAGCGCGCAATTGCTGCCGGCATGGAGCTTTGTTGTGGAGGCATCCTCGGGATGGGTGAGACGCTTGAAGAGCGAGTCGAGTTTGCTTTCGAGCTAGCGGAGCTCGACCCATGTGAGGTACCGATCAACCTTCTTGACCCTCGCCCCGGTACTCCGCTTGAGGATTACACCATGCTCTCCCCGCGTGAGGCACTACAGGCGATTGCTCTATTCCGCCTAGTCCTCCCCTCCGCTTGGCTGCGTCTTGCTGGCGGTCGCGAGCGAGTCCTCGGTGAGCTTCAAGGCATGGGGCTTCTCGCAGGGGCTAACGCTCTTATCGTTGGAAACTATCTAACCACTGGCGGTCGTTCTCCGGAAGAAGACCACGCACTTCTCGAGGCATTAGGTATGCCTGTAGCGGACGGGCCTGGCGAGGGGCGTTTCGTGATTGACGCAACTGGTGCACACGCCTTACCCGCCAAGCCGCAGCGCACGAGCATTCCAGTAACTGCTAATTGACTTTGGCCGTTTTACCTAAGATGCGCTGTCTCGTTGAAGCCGAGCATGCAGGGCGCGCCTTGACGCATACCAATGCTTGATATCGATGCCACGTCGATGAACATTCTCCAGACCATTTGATCCGGGGCACCGAGAGCCCACGTAAGCGCTGCCTTGATTGGCGAGACATGTGACACCACGATCGCGAGGTCGTCGCTTAGCAACAACTCCCCCATGAGCGATCCGACTCGCTTGGATACATCATGGAGACTCTCGCCGCCCGGGGGTTTGAACTCGGGGTCTGAACGCCACTGCCTCCAAACTTCGATAGGGACATCGGCTATCGGCGTGCCATCCCACTCTCCATAATTCATCTCGACCAGACGGTCCTCTATCTCGACTGTTAAACCGGTTGAGGATGCGATCGCGTCGGCAGTTTGGCGAGCCCTAGAGAGCGGACTACTTAGGATAAAAGCGGGATTGCTCCCCTGAAGTCTCGCCCCTAAGCGCTGGGCCTGAGCCTCGCCAAG
>CAMDSG010000122.1 GCA_945907055.1 Bifidobacterium breve
ACCCACAGAAAAGGGTAAACCGCTGCGATGAAAGCAGCGATTAGTCCTGCTCTATCCCCCGCTACCTCACGGGCAAGCAATGCGCTAAGGAATACAACTCCAAGCCCAGCAAGTGCACTCGCAAACCGAAGAATTAACTGACCGTCAAACACCTTCACTATTGGCGCTAGCACCATCACTGTTAGCGGAGGATGGGAGGCATCGGGGACTATGGCCTGATCGGCACCAGGGAGGAGCCTAAAGGGATCGGCAAAACCATCACCGTTTGCAACCGTACGGGCCTCTAACTCGTAATAAGCAGCGTCATAAAACTTGTCACTGTTAAAGCCATCCGCCACTCCTAAGACGTAGGCGACCCTAACTCCCGCGGCTAGGACCAAGAGGAGCATGAGGATGCCCCAAAAACGTCGAGAGGATTCTTGGGGCATACTCGGTGAGGCTACCCGGCCCGAGGCGTAACGCGGCTCCAACTAAACGCGAAGATGGCGCTCGTCGAATTCTGCGCGAATAGGCTGGGGGCATACTCAACAATCGGAGCAGATATGTCTGATCTTGTTATTACCGGCGGCATCGTCGTAGACGGAACCGGAGGCCCGCAGCGTCTCGCAGACATTGCAGTGAGCGATGGGATAATTACCGAGATAGCGGAACCGGGGAGCCTTGCTGGGTCGCTTACGGAGACAATTGACGCAACAGGGTTAATAGTTACGCCGGGCTTCGTTGATATTCACACCCACTTCGATGGTCAGGTCACATGGGACCCCCTCCTCACTCCTACATGTTGGCATGGGGTGACCTCTGTGGTGATGGGGAACTGCGGCGTCGGCTTTGCGCCTGTATCCCCAGATCGCCATGACTGGCTGATCGGGCTCATGGAGGGTGTCGAGGATATTCCAGGTGCCGCTCTTAGCGAAGGCATCCGATGGGAATGGGAGACTTTTAATGAGTACCTAGACGCAGTTGATAGAGCGCCAAAGATGCTTGATGTCGCTGCGCAGATTCCGCACGGAGCGGTGCGCGCATATGTGATGGGTGAGCGAGGTGCCCGCAACGAGCCGGCGACTTCAGAGGATATTGCAGCAATGGCCGCCATCGTGAGAGATGCAATAGCGGCCGGAGCACTTGGCTTCTCAACATCGCGAACCATTGCTCATATGGCTATAGACGGTGAACCAGTACCAGGCACATTCGCTGCCGAGGACGAGTTATTTGGTCTCGGAAATGCACTCAAAGATGCGGGCGGCGGAGTATTTGAACTCGCACCGGCCGGCGCTCTAGGCGAGGACCTCGCTGCACCGGAGCGCGAGATGGATTGGATGCGTCGATTGGCAGCAATATGCGGACGACCGGTTTCATTCGCACTTACTCAGAACGATCACGACCCGGAGTCTTGGAGGCGAATGCTTGATCTATGCGCTGAGGCTGCCAGCGAGGGTTCCAATGTACGGCCCCAAGTTGCAGGCCGACCAGTAACACTCCTCCTTGGACTCAAGACCTTTCACCCCTTCGCTTACTGTCCATCTTGGGGCCCGGTCGGCATTCTCCCGTTGGATGAACGAGTAGCACGCATGGCAGACCCCGAAATCAGGCGCCGGCTTCTAATCGAAGCATCGAGCCCCGACCCCACAATGCGTCAGTTCTTTAACCCAGATAAATCGTTCCCCCTCGGCGACCCTCCCGATTACGAACCGCACCCATCGACATCGATCGCTCAAATTGCCCAGCGCGCCGGAGCAGATGTCTGGAGCGTTTTCTACGATGCATTGATGGCAGATAATGGGCATGCATTTGTGATGCGCCCTCTCCTCAACTACACCGATGGAAACCTAGATGCAGTTCGAGAGATGCTCATGCATCCGACAACGGTATGGGGACTCGGCGATGGAGGCGCACACTGCGGCACTACATGTGATGCCTCAACCCCCACCTATATGCTCACCCACTGGGCTCGCGACCGCGAGAACGGGATACCACTCGAGACTGTGATCAAGAAGATCACTTCACAGACAGCCGGACTCTTTGGGCTCGGCGATCGCGGCGTGCTTGCTCCAGGGATGCGAGCAGATATAAACGTGATTGACCACGCCGGGCTCACTCTCCATGCTCCAGTAATGGTGCATGACCTGCCGGGCGATGCTCGTCGTTTTATACAGAGATCAACTGGTTATGTAGCCACAATCTTGGCTGGGCAGGTAACGCTGCGTAATGGCGAGGAGACCGGCGCTCGCCCTGGCGCTTTGGTACGTGGAGCTCGATAACTTCATTTCGATTATTTAACCTGAATTGGGAGAGAATACCCACATGGCTACAGCACTGTTGATTGTTGATCACGGATCTCGTCGCGCTGAATCGAATACGTTCCTAGATGGTTTCGCCGTGAGATTCGCTGAAGAATATAAATATGAAATAGTGGAGACTGCACATATGGAGTTGGCTGAACCAGGCATCGGTGTTGCATTTGATGCGTGCATCGAGCGTGGTGCAACAAAGGTCGTAGTCTGCCCATTCTTCTTGCTCCCGGGAAACCACTGGCGGGTTGACATCCCAGCCTTAACCGCAGAGGCTGCGCAACGTCATCCAGAAGTCGAGTGGCTTGTAACCGCTCCGATAGGTCTGCATTCCCTCATGGGGCAGGTGCTCGCAGCCACCGTTGAGGGGTGCATCAAAGCTGCATCTGGCCACGGAGAACGCTGCAAGGCTTGCGGGGCTGAGCCCGATGCCGCCTGTGCGTGGAGATAGCAAGTCCTTAAGCGCTACCAAACCCCGGTAGAGCGACTGCACGCTCACACCTGACTGCGCTCTCCCTTAGCCAGGCGCACCTTGAACAATTACTTCGCCATCTCGGATAATTGAGATTGCCTGTGTCGGGCAGCCCTGAGCAGCGAGGATTACTTTCTCCTCGGGGGAACCGTCAATACTTGTGACGATCGCTACCCCATCATCATCGAGGTCAAATACATCGGGGGCCCAGAAGGAACAGTTACCCGAGCCCATGCAGATTTCACGATTGATCTTGATCTCTAGTGCCATGAATTTCAATGCCTTTCAGGGGCGCAGTTAGGCGCTTTCGGTTTTAGTCTTCGTACGCTTTCTCTGTTTGATTCTCTTACGGCTTCTTTAGGATCGCAAGCACGGCTTCGTGTAGGAGCCCATTCGAACTAACCGCGTCTCCACCGGCAGGGGTTGGAGCCCCTGAGTGGTCTGAGAAGCGCCCTCCGGCCTCCTCAATAATCGGTTGTATCGCAGCGAGGTCCCAGAGATTTACTATTGGCTCGACTGCGATATCTGCTGCACCCTCGGCGACGAGCATGTGCTGCCAGAAGTCACCGAAACCGCGGGTCCTCCAGACTGCATTAACAAGTGCAAGGAACTGCTCTCCAAGCCCCAATGCCTCCCACCATGGAAGGTCTGCGTAGCAGAGCTGCGCATCAGATAATTCTGCAACACCAGAGACACTCAGTCTCCGACCATCGCAGAAAGCACCCTCTCCACGCGCCGCCCACCAACGTCGAGGCATCGCAGGAGCGGAGACGACCCCGATATCCACTACACCGTCTCGCTCTAGTCCTATCAAGGTTGCCCAGATTGGGATCCCTCTCATGAAATTCGCAGTTCCGTCTATTGGGTCGATGATCCAGCGTCGGCCGGAGTCTCCCTCCGCCCCAAACTCCTCACCAAGAATCGCATCGCTTGGGAAACGCTCAAGAATCGCTGAGCGAATAACCAACTCAGCTGCGTGGTCAGCATCCGTTACATGTGTTGTATCAGGCTTGCGCTCAATCTTTAGATCATCAGAGAGAAACCGCGCAAGCGTTACTTGATCTGCAAGGTCTGCGAGTTTGAGTGCGAATACGAGATCGGGGTCCATGGTTTAACCGGCTTAACCGGGCATGACCTCAAGCACTGTTGCGCTTCCCATGCCCCCAGCGGCACACATGCTTGCAACACCAAGGCCACCGCCGCGACGTCGCAACTCATTTATCAGCGTGACGACCATACGCGCTCCGGTTGCGGCGATTGGGTGCCCGAGACTGCATCCAGACCCGTTGACATTCACAATGTCATGGCTAAAACCAAGCAAGCGAGTACTTGCAACGGCCATAGATGCAAATGCCTCATTAATCTCAACGAGATCCATATCCTCGACGCTTAGGCCCGCTCGCTCAAGGGCTTTCGGAATCGCGTATACCGGACCAAGCCCAGTGTCACGAGGGGCTAGTGCAGCATTTGCCCAAGACTTAATTACGGCAAGGGGCGCTAGCCCGTGAGCCTTGGCGAACTCGGAGTCACAGATCATGATTGCTGCAGCAGCGTCGTTGAGGCCAGAGGAATTGCCTGCCGTAATGCTAAAGCCTTCAATCTCTGGGTGAATTGGTTTCAAGCCCGCAAGTCTCTCGAGGGTGGTCTCTCTGCGTGGGTGCTCATCGACCTGGAAAATGGTCGTCGTGCCATCGCGCCGCGTTACTTCGAAGGGAACGATCTCTTCCTCAAAGCGGCCCTCGTCAATTGCGTTGATAGCGCGACGGTGCGATTCATATGACCACTCATCCATCTGCTCGCGGGTTACATCAGCGCGTTGAGCCGTATTCCATCCGACTGTGATTGACATATCCCATGCAGGCGCATCTGGTGTCTCACGGTGACTCGCAGACATCCACGGGCCCATCTCGTCGCCCGGTAGGCGCCGTTTCATGCTCCCTGGAGTAGTGGAGATTGACTCTGTACCTGCAGCAATTACAACCTTGTCCATCCCCGCCATGACACTTCCGGCGGCGCCCTGTACGGCGGCCATCCCAGAGGCGCAGTGACGCTGAAGAGCGACGCCGGGAACATTTAGTAGGCCGAGTTCGACCGCTGTGTAGCGAGCAAGATCTCCCCCACCTTGAAGCGACTCCCCCATCTGCAGGTCGTCGATGTACTCCGATGGCACACCCGCTCGCTCTAGGAGTCCACCGACAGCTACGACGGCGAGGTCGGCGGCACTCAAATCGGCAAGAGTGCCCTTGCGTGCGGTACCGATTGCGGTTCTTGCGGTCGAGACAATTACTGCTTCACCCATTTTATAATTCCTTTCGCGAAACTTATAACGCTTGGATGGTACTCCCCGGGTGATGCTCAACACCTCTCGGTTTAGGGCTCAAGAGCCCTCAAATCTCACCGGCCGGACATGCCCTGCACGAATCTCAGCCGACAAACTCTCAACATCAACCACAGCGCCAGAGAACTCAGTGGCGTAAACACCGGCTAAACCTGGGCCATGCGCATCGCTTGCGCCCACACTTGGTCTCGGAGCAAGCAAAAGTGCTGCTGCAGTTAGTTCGTGCTCAGACCTAACAGTCTGAGTGCTTACAGCCTCTATCGCATGGACGAGGGACCAGTGCTCCCAGGCTGCG
>CAMDSG010000123.1 GCA_945907055.1 Bifidobacterium breve
GCATGATGGATTACCGGTATTAGCAAGGCAGGGTTCGCTCTGGTTCTCAACGTTCCATCCGGAGATCTCTGGAGATCTCCGAATTCATGAGGCATTTCTCAAGGAGACTGAAGTATGAGTGGACACTCGAAGTGGCATTCGATCAAGCATAAAAAAGGTGCGGCGGATGCAGCACGCGGAAAACTATTTGCTCGACTCTGTCGCGAGATTGAGGTAGCAGCCCGCACCGGTGGAGGCGATCCGGATACGAACGCGGGGCTTCGCACGAAGGTAACGAAAGCAAAGGAAGCATCAGTTCCAAAAGACAACATCGAGAATGCGATCAAGCGCGGTACTGGAGAGCTTGAGGGTGTTGTCTACGAGGCTATGAACTATGAGGGATACGCTCCGAATGGAATAGCAATCTACGTTGAGTGCCTCTCGGATAATCGCAATCGGACTGGGAGCGAGATAAAGAATATTTTTAGCCGTAATGGCGGTGCTATGGCAGAGCCTGGTGCCGTGGCATGGCAGTTTGAGCGTAAGGGTTTGATCCACATCGGGCCAGGCTCAACGGAGGACGATGTTTTGCTAACAGCCCTTGATGCAGGGGCTGAGGATGTAACCGAGGCTGGCGATGGTTTTCAAGTGATTACGCCCCCAACCGAGCTCCACGTTGTGCGCTCTGCACTAGAGGAAGCAGGCATCAAGGTTGAGAGCTCAGACTTAACGATGATTGCGTCTACGTCTATCGAGCTTGAGGATGAGGCAAGTGCGCGGCAGGTACTACGAGTAGTCGATGCTCTTGAGGATCATGATGATGTTCAGGGCGTCTATGCGAACTTTGATATCCCCGAGAATATTCTTGATATGGTGATGGGATAATGCCAGCCGTCGGAGAGAACGCCACAAAATTCACGCTTCCAGGTATCGATAAGGGAGAGCGCCGCGACTATACGCTCGATGAGTTTCTAGGTCGCAAGGTGGTGCTCGCATTTTACCCGGGTGACCACACCCCGGGATGTACCCGTCAACTCTGTTCATACCGAGATGCATTTGCCGATCTCTCAAGCCTTGATGCTGTGGTGCTTGGTATCTCTGCTCAGGACATAGATAGCCACGAGGCTTTTGCTGCGAAGAATGGATTTGAGTTTCCATTACTTACTGACGGTGATCAAAAAGTCGCTAAGGAATATGGCGCTAAAGGACCACTCGGTATTAAGCGCTCACTTTTTATCCTCGATCGAGAGGGGCGGGTGACCTACCGACACGTTGCGGCGCTAGTTGGGGTTACTTACAAAGGAGCGGAGACCCTCACAGTTGAGTTATCCAAGATTGAGTGATCAGGCCACGTTTACTGGCCGCTAGACCTGCCGAACAGTTCTTGCTCCTCAGGTGCTAAAGCCAATTTCTTTGATAAATGATCCTTGTCGTCCGCATATGGAGGCGCAGGACAGCCTAGGATCGAACCCATGTTCGATCCGCAGCCCCCAGACGCCGCTCCAGACGCCGCTCCAGATACCACTCCAAATGCTGGCCCAATAATTGGTATCGACCCCGGTGTCTCTCGCTGTGGTTACGGGGTCGTTACTCGTTTAAGCGGGGGTCGATTCGCCGCAGTTGCCTACGGAGTTATCACTACATCGCCCTCTGATCCAATGCCAGAGAGGCTGCTTTCGATTGCAACAGAATTAGACGCGTTGGTCGCCGAATATAAGCCATCTGGAATGGCCGTCGAGCGAGTTCTCTTCTCCAACAACGCTCGAACTGCAATGTCAGTCGGTCAGGCAAATGGTTTGGCGCTAGTCGCCGCAGCGCGCCATTTAGTACCGGTGGTCGAGTACAGCCCCAACGAGGTCAAGCTCGCGGTCTGCGGCGATGGCACCGCTGATAAAGCCGCTGTTCAGGCGATGGTCACCCGACTCTTAGGCCTCACCGAGATACCTAAGCCGGCAGATGCCGCCGATGCTTTGGCACTCGCACTTACCTATGGTTGGTCCGGTCGCCTTAGAGCGCAGACAGGGGAGAGCAGTGGTGTGGTGACTGCGCTTGATAAGGCAGTGCAGCGCGCAATAGATCGCGACTCTGCGTTAAATACTCAGAAGGGAAGCGTGGTCGCATGATTGGATCGGTTCGCGGCACTGTGCTTGAGCGAACTCCAAGTGGCGAGGTGCTAGTTGAAGTAGGGGGAGTGGGGTATCGCGTCCTTGTACCGACGGGCACCTTGGCACTCGCCGAGCCTGGTTCGCTTACCTTTCTAGTCACGCACCTACATGTTAGAGAAGACGCAATGGTCCTCTATGGGTTCGCCACCCGCGATGAGCGCGACACATTTGAGGTTCTTTTGGGAACAACCGGCGTTGGTCCAAAACTTGCGCTGGCGATGCTCTCTGCTCACTCGCCGAACTCACTGCGGAGGGCAGTCGCAAACGCTGATCTCGATGCCCTTTGTCTCGTTCCGGGTGTAGGCAAGCGCACCGCGCAACGGCTCCTCGTTGATCTTGTTTCTCGCTTAGAACTGCCAGATGCAGATCTGGACTTAGTAGATGGAGTAAGGGCTAGCGACCGCATTGAGGCGCGCGCTGCCCTCGCCGAACTTGGTTACTCAACTGAGGAGATACGCTCGGCACTAAGTGATATTTCGCCGGATACATCGGTGGAGGATCAACTTAGAAAAGCCCTTAAAAGATTGGCGGTGCGCGCATGAGAGAGGAGTTGCTGCGCCCAGGCGCTGAGGCGGTAGAGGCCGCAGAGGAGACGACCCTGAGGCCGCGAACCCTCGATGAGTTTGTTGGTCAAGATCGACTCAAAGAGCATCTGCAGATTGTCCTTGATGCTGCAAAGGGGCGCGGCCAAGCCGCAGATCACATTCTCTTTGCAGGGCCTCCTGGGCTAGGCAAGACGAGCCTTGCGGGGATCATCGCTGCTGAGATGAGAGTAAACATTCGTATTACTAGCGGACCTGCTCTTGAGCGCGCTGGCGATGTTGCAGCAATTCTTACCAACCTCGAGGATGGCGAGGTGCTTTTCGTAGACGAGATTCATCGCCTCCCTAGAGCTGTTGAGGAGGTTCTCTATCCGGCAATGGAGGATTTCCAACTCGACATTGTGATCGGGAAGGGTCCAAGTGCGCGCTCCATTCGTCTTGATCTGCCGCGCTTTACTCTGGTCGGAGCAACTACGCGCACTGGGCTAGTCACTGGACCACTGCGGGATCGTTTTGGTTTTGTTGGGCGACTCGATTACTACGAGACCGCAGATTTGATTGCAATTGTTGAGCGTGCAGCGCGAATTCTTGGTGTCCCGATTGACTCCGAGGGCGCTGTCGAGATTGCTCGAAGGTCGCGCGGCACGCCTCGCATAGCCAATCGTTTATTGAAGAGAGTCCGAGATTACGCAGAAGTGAGAGCGGATGGGAGCGTCGATAAAGGAGTTGCCTGCGATGCTCTGGCACTATTCGAGGTAGACGAACTAGGCCTCGACAAAATTGACCGTGCCATCCTGCGCACTCTCTGTATCACTTTCTCCGGTCGCGCTGTTGGCCTGAGTACCTTGGCGGCCACGATCGGGGAGGAGCCAGACACAGTTGAGGACGTCTACGAACCTTTCTTGCTCCAGAAAGGGCTCTTGCACCGCACCCCTAGAGGAAGAGTCGCGACCTCCGGTGCTTATGCGCACCTCGGGATTGAGGTGCCAGCGGGTGCTGATGCAGGTGCTGAGTAAGGAGCAACTAAAATTCCTGATTCGAGGGGTCAGGGCACCTTGCGTAGCTTTGGCTTTTTATACGGAGACCTGTTAGCGCGCCGACTTTTGGCCTTGAGCGCGCTATGGTCACGGCGCCTAAAGCCCGCCAAAGTGGCCGGGGAGGCGAAGGAAAACTAAGCGTGTGGGTTTTTGGATATTTTGGATTACTGATCGTTGGCTTCTACTTCCTGCTTGTGCGCCCTCAACGGCGCCAGGTGGCCGTACGACGCGCAATTGTTGCGGCGATTGAGGTCGGAGACGATGTGGTTACCGCAGGCGGCATCCACGGTATAGTTGCTTCTATCGATACTGATTTGGTTGGGTTAGAGATTGCCCCTGGCGTGGTCATTACCATCGCTCGCGGTGCGATCAACGCTCGTCATTCCCCGATGCATGTCGTGCTTCCTGGTGTAGGAGAGCTTGATGAGACGGGTGCTATTGATGCCCCATCGAAGGATGAACTCGAGAAGTGATGACCGTACGTAAGGCCGTGTGGTTTTTAGTGGCATCGATCGTGATTGTTGTCGGTTCATTCTCGGCCACTCTCTTTGCAACAGATCACCGCCCCGTGCTTGGGTTAGACCTTCAGGGTGGTATCTCGGTAGTACTCGCCCCGATCGGCAACCCAAAACCAGATGCGATCGATAAGGCAGTCGACATTATTAGAAGCCGCGTAGACTCTCTCGGAGTTGCAGAGCCGGAGATCAGCAGGCAGGGCAGCCTCATCATCGTTGACCTCCCGGGAGTTCGTGACCGCGAGAAAGCACAGCGCTTGGTGGGGAAGACCGCTGAGCTTCGTTTCCGAACTGTTCTCCAGAATGTCCCCCCACTTGGTTACACGCCGCCGACGACGACAACGCCGGCTGGCGCAAGTGGAGGAACCGGAACCAGTGGTACGAGTGGCTCAACAGGAGCCGTTACCACGACTACCGCTGCGTTGAATGAGATCCCTTCGACAACGCCAGAGGAGGATAAGGCTGGAGCAATTGTGATTCTGCCTGGGCGTAAGGAGGGCAAGGGCAACCCTGTGCGTTACGAGCTAGGGCCGACACTCCTCACCGGCGAGGCGGTCTCCACTGCTAGCGCTGCGTTCGAGAATGGTTCATGGGGAGTAACTGTGAAGTTCACTTCCCAGGGAGGGATTGACTTCGTAGCGAAAGTCGCCAACCCAAATATCGGTAAGCAGGTAGCGATCGCTCTAGACGGGGTCGTGCAGTCTGCTCCCGTGATCAATGAAGGAATTACTGCCGGAAACCCGGTTCGTATCTCCGGCTCGTTTACTCAGGCTGAGGCCAAGGAGCTTGCACTTGTCCTGCGATTCGGGGCTTTACCTGTTCAGTTAAAACAGGAGACAGTAGATAGCGTCTCTCCGACGCTAGGCAAAGACCAACTTCGCGCTGGATTAGTGGCTGGGATTATTGGCCTACTTCTTGTCGGTCTCTATATGTTGATCTACTACAGGATTCTTGGATTAGTGGTCTGGCTAGGTCTCGGTATGACCGGTATGACCGTCTGGACACTGGTTTCATGGCTTGGTTTCACAATTGGGCTCACCTTGACCCTCGCGGGAGTAACGGGACTCATCGTCTCAGTAGGAGTCACAGTCGACTCTTACGTCGTATATTTTGAGCGCCTTAAAGATGAAACTAGGTCTGGGAA
>CAMDSG010000124.1 GCA_945907055.1 Bifidobacterium breve
TCAAGAACCCAAGAGAGCCTCTCCGGGAGAGCCGAGTAATCGTATGTCAACACATACGTAACAGATTTCCCCATTGCTGCAGCTCGGTACTCAACAGAGGTACCGCGGCCCTCTTCATCGCGTTCAAGAACTGTGACCTTCTTTAGGTCACGTGCCCATTCTGGATAGGCCTCGAAGTTGAGTACGACCGCCAAGCAGTGATCAACATCAGCCTCAATACGAATGCGTTCATGCACCGTCTCCGACATCTCGCTTAACTCCTCTCTTGGGGATCAGACCCCAAGTTCTGCGCATTAGCCGATTTAGGCCTCAGCACAACTCCGCCACGTGCAGGGTACACACCATTGCGCGCACCCCACAGCCCGACCAAACCTAGAGGCAGCATAGGAGCAAGCACGACGAATGGGTCTGCCGTGGCGCCGACCGCTGTAATTGCGATTGAGGCGCCTAGCGATAGGTAGAGACTCAACCTCGGCGTCTCCTTTACATCACCCTGAACCAAGAAGAGGCTCGCAATTTGAACATCGTCTCCGCGGGTGGTTCGGACCGCAGCGAGCACCAGTGCCCAACTCCAGATAACCATCGAGAGGAGGAGGTAGAGCATTGAGACCCCAACCGAGAGCCCGTCAACTGGCTCAAAGCCCAAGGCAGGCGGGATCACAAGGAGGCCAAACAATGCCGTCGAGATCCATGAGGCTCTTACGATAACTACCCCCAACTCTCCCTGCTCGGTGGGGCCGGTCTCGCTTGGGGTGGACGCCGCAGACATAGGCAGAGAGTACCGGCGCTTCGACCGCACCCCAACTCCAGACCCGAAGTAACTATCGGCCTCTATTTATCGGGGAGCGAGTTTGCTGGGGAGCGGGGCGAGCCCGCTTAAGTCTCCGCTCGCGAGACGGCTCAGAGGGACAACCCGAGCATCGTATGAGCACTCCTCGGTCGCCCATCTCCTAGCGCTCTCCCCCATGGCGCTTCGGAGCGAATCGTCGCCGAGCAGATCGCCTATGCGCTTACGAATCTCAACGACATCATGCGGGTCGACAACATATCCAGTCTCAGAGTCGATGACTGCTTCATGACTTCCACCGCTACGCCCTGCAATCGACGGCACGCCACTCGCGGCAGCCTCAAGAAAGACGATCCCAAATCCCTCGGCCTCAAGACCTCCCCAACGGTCACGGCACGGCGCAGCAAACACATCACCCACTCGGTAGAGCGTCAAGAGTTCATCGTTTGGGACTCGCCCTAAGAACTTGACGCGCCCTGACCTAAGAAGGTCATGCTTTGAGGCAATTTTTCTTAGCCGCTCTGCGTCGCGGCCAGCCCCAGCGATAGCAAGCACAACTGAGGGATCTAACCCTGCAATCGCCTCGATCAACACATCGAACCCTTTGCGCGGAACGAGTCGGCTTACGGCTACAACTAGCGGGCGATCTGGGTCGAGGCCCAGCGAGACTCTCCCTGCCGCTCGCTCAGCTGCATCGGCCACAGGCCTAAAGCGATCAACATCTACCCCAGGCGGGACTACTAATCCATCAAGGTCTCTCCCTGCGGCGCTTACGCACTCACGCGCTGGGTACTCACCAGCGGCTACAACCCCTCTCGCGTCGCGCAGCACACGACCGAGCATGCGATGAGTACCGGGCATACGCCCCGGGACTGTGATCTCGGCGCCGTGCGCAATCACAATGTGGGGAGCCGCCTTGAGGCGGCGCCCAAGGGAGCCGAGTGGTAGCGCTGGATCTAGAAAAATGACATCCGCTGAGACATCTTTAGCGAGGCTCTCGATACGCGAAGCGAGAGAGCTCGTAGGCAGCATCACCTGCTCCCTAATTCGCTCAATACGAAACGGCTGCGCAGCATCGAAATCTGATGCGCCGACATACGGAGTGGTCAGTACGGTTGTCTCGTCGTGAGGAAGCCGAAGCCAGAGCTCATGCAGGTACGACTGAATCCCGCCGACCTTGGGCGGAAAATCATTTGTGACGAGTAGCGAGCCCATGCCCTGATCGTACGGGCTATGCCTCCTGGCATGTGGATTCTTAGAGCGATGCGGCTAACGCTTCATCGAAGGGAGTGCCGGTTCCTATAAGTCTGCGATACTGCATAACGCGTCTGGGTTCAGAGAAACCGATTACCCCAGAGATTCTGCCTCGGCGCTCGAATATCGCCACGAAGCGAGAATCATCGGTGCCGCGATGAACGACCTCCATGCGATCCTCTCCCGAGAAGCGCCCCGCAGCTTGAATCTTGATGCCGTATTGCTCTGACCAAACGAACGGCACCGTTGAAAACGCCGGAGCACTCTCGTCATCCGATAGGAGTCTTCTAGCAGCATGTACCCCCTGCTCGACAGCGTTGGTCCAATGCTCAACGCGCATCGACTCGCCATCGAATAGCGGATTAGGCCACCGTGCTACATCACCGGCACAGACAACCCCGGGGGCGGCGAGCAGCGTTGCGTCGCAGACCACTCCGTCATCGAGCGCAAGCCCCGAGCCCTCGAGCCACTGCGTAACTGGCGCAGCCCCAACCGCTAGCAGGACAAGGTCACACTCAAGAGATGACTCTCCGGTGATATTCACACGAACCGACTCGCCAATCTGCTCTAGAGATTCAATCTTCACTGCTGTTCGCAGATCAACGCCATTACTGCGATGAAGCCCTGCGAGAGTCTCTCCAATGATGGGCCCAACGCCTCGCAGCATTGGCTGATCGCCGGCCTCCAGAACAGTGACATCTAGTCCGAGTCCACGCGCAGTAGCAGCAACCTCTGATCCAATAAATCCAGCCCCGATGACGCAGATTCGCTTGCGCGCTACAAGCGCACCTTTGAGTCGAACAGCGTCTTCGAGAGTGCGCAGAGTCATTACACCAGAGATGCCATCTGCAATTGGCAATGTTCGGGGAGCGGCACCTGTCGCGATTACTAAGCCGTCGAAATCAAGTTTTTCACCTGAGGCAAGGGCGATACTTCTTGCTTCGAGACTCAATGATTGAGCACGCTGCCCCAGAATTAAATCTGCATTGAGTTCTTCATAGGGTTCGGTTCGCAGCGCTAGACGATCCTCTTCAAACTCACCAGAGAGGAACTCTTTTGAGAGGGGTGGACGGTCATAGGGCAAATGCACCTCGGCACCGACAATTCTCAATGCTCCAGTGAATCCTTCACGTCGCAGAGCCTCAGCACAACGAAGCCCCGCTAACGATGCACCGACCACCACAATCTTCTTCACTACAGCGCTTGGTCCTCAACTGTGATGGCGCGTGTTGGGCAGAGGCGCACAGCCTCTTCTACGGCCGCACGGTGTGTCTCGTCTGGCGCTTCCTGGAGAATGTAGAGATAACCGTCGTCGCGTACCTCAAATATCTCAGGGGCAGATGCCATGCAGACTGCGTTGCTCTTACAGAGATCGAAGTTAACTAAAATCTTCATACTCGTCGCTCCTACTCAATTTGCAGGCGCTTCTGGCCCAGCAAGGTTTGATAACCATACCGGAGCGTCATGACGGAAGCCCAAGTCGGGACCACGCCCCTATGCTCTGAACATAACTCTTGATTCCAGAAGAAATCTCAGCCCAAGGAGATAAGCATGACATCCACGCCGACCCAAGACGTCGAGAACGAACTCCTCACATCACTAGTCAATGGGGTGCTCACTCTCACGATCAATCGTGTTGAGATGTCGAATGCAATTCCTTATTACGTGCGCGATCGGCTTATAGAGCACTTCACAAAAGCACACTCCGATCTAAACGTTCGAGCGATAGTTCTAACCGGTGCAGGTAATCGACACTTCTGCACAGGGGCTGACCTACGAGTACGCCCGACCCCACCGGCCCTTCCTGAGGGTGCCCCAGATTTCATAGTTGGCAGCGCAGTCGAGATGATGCGCAGCGGCTTTCAACGCCTAATGGAGTCCATGCAGGATTGCCAGAAGCCAATCATTGCAGCGATGAATGGAACCGCCGCGGGCGGCGGAGCGATGCTGGCACTCGCTGCGGATTTAGTGGTTGCCTCAGATACAGCACGTTTTGTAGATGTATTCGCATCTCGCGGGCTGCTCCCCGATGGAGGCTTCGCATATCTGCTGCCTCAGATTGTTGGGATGCATCGCGCCAAAGAGATCGTGATGCTTGGCGAGACAATCTCAGCGCATGAGGCGCTTGAACTCGGCATTATCAATCGAGTGGTGCCTGGTGACGAGCTAGGTAGCTACGTTAAAGACATGGCTGATCGCTTGGCCTCGAAGCCGACGAAGGTACTCGGATGGGCGAAGCAACTTCTCCACTCGTCCGTTGAGAATGGTCGCTCGGTAGTACTAGAGCAGGAGGGGCTCTTCGTGGAGCTCAACATCGCAACCGCTGACTCGCAAGAGAGAACAGCGGCGATGCGAGAGAGACGCGACCCAACCTTTAGGGGCTTCTAAAACAAGCACCGCCGCGACATAGTGACAGCGGCGATGCGAGAGAGACGCGACCCAAACTTCAGGGGCTTCTAAAGACGGGCTTCTAAAGCGGGCCTTTAAAAGACAGGCTTCTAAAACAACGTCGCCAGCGCCTCTCTCTCCAAGGGGGGGTTTAGGAGAGAGAGGCGACGGCGGGTCGTAGGATCGGCATCCGGGGGAGGTAGCCGACCCAATTCGCAGGGGTCAGGCGGCCCGAGGTGGGCTCACTACTTCCGCGCTGCGATCTTGGCTGGATTCGTCATCTACGTCTCTAAGAGACTCGAGTGACTCCTCCCACTTCAACTGTCGAGTAATCCATCGCCGCACTGAGGCTGCTTGCTCGCTCTGCTTCTTACTCTGCTGATCTGACATTTAGCTCTCCTCTCGGGTTTGGTTTGAAGAGTGGTTTTAAGACTCGCTCTAACAGAGAAAACTTTTTCTATTGACTTTTCGTACAAAGGTGAGAGTATCCTCTTTCAGAGTATCTACACGAACTATGTGACCAAAGCCACAGACGAGCTAACCCCCTTGGGAGGCTCCTCTGGTGTGCACCGACCTTTGAGAGAACAGACCCTTTAGAGAACAGAGATTGAATGCCAGAAGAATCCGGAGGTTGGCGAATAGACGACCTCGCGCGTCGTACCTCGTTGACCGTTGACACCATTCGGTTCTACCAGCGCGAGGGACTTCTGCAACCCGCAGTGAGGGTTGGGCGTACAAAGGAATTTGGACCCGACCACCTTGCTCGGCTCGAGCGCATTCGCGAACTACAGACCAAGCGATTCTCGCTCGCGGCCATTCGAGCATTACTCGATGCAGATCGAGGGGTCGATCTCGTAGAGGAGGTATTCGCAGGCGACATCGGGGTCTCGTATACCCTCGAGGAACTCATTCAGAAGAGCGGAATCAACGAGAAGACCGTTG
>CAMDSG010000125.1 GCA_945907055.1 Bifidobacterium breve
GGTGTTGCTATGAACGTCACCGCGGCTGGATCTTCTCTCCCCGGCTTCCTCACTGCATGGCCACGCGGTGGGGTTCGCCCGGAGACCTCATTACTCAATTACGCGGCCAATGATGTGACCCCGAATAACTCTGTGATGTCGGTCAGTGCCGGAGGAGCGATCGACTTCTTCGCCAATCAAGGCTGCCCATCCCTCGTTGTGGATGTGGTTGGGTGGTTTGCTAGCGGAACCGGCACAGTTGGCGGCTTTAATGGCGTGGCGCCGACGCGTCTGCTCGATACTCGCTCGACTGGAGACGGAAGTTGTGTCACCTCGCCGCGTTTACTGGCTGTTGTGAATGTCGCCGGGGTGCCAGTAACTGCGAGTTCAGTGGCCTTGAATGTAACGGTAACCAACAGCGATTTACCTGGCTATGTGACTCTCTGGCCAGCGGGGGCTTCGCGGCCAAATTCGTCAACAGTAAATTTTGTAGCGGGAGAAGTGCGAGCAAACGCGACTGTCTCGAAGATAGGCGCACTCGGTGCTATCAGCATCTTCTCGAGCGGTGGTTGCCCTCACATTGTTGTTGATCTCGTTGGTTGGTTTGATGGTGGGGCTTCATTTGGGGTTGGTGGAGTAGCTGCCGTAACGCCATATCGCGTTCTAGATACGCGCAGTGCGAGCAATACAGAGGGCTGCCTGCGTGGTTATCGGGCAGTCACTATGGCTGGTGTGCCCGGGAGTGGAGTGCCATTTGATGCAACAGCAGTCTTACTCAATATCACGGTTGTCTCTCCGAACGCCTCGGGTTATGTAACTGCATTCCCAGACCTCGCAACACCACCAACTGCATCAAACCTTAATTTTCGTGCCGGTCAGGTTGTGGCAAACGGAGTCTGGGTAAAGGTGAACTCTGATAACCATCGCGTAACGCTCTTCGCTAGTGGGGGCTGCCCGCATGTCGTAGTCGACATAGTTGGTGCCGCAGTCTCATCAATGCAGCCAGCGCCTGCATCAGCAACTGTCACTACTCAAGCAGTATCAGGAGTAAAATGGCCAGATGTAAGCGACCCCGCAGTGATGACAGATGGCGGGAAATACTACGTATTTGCCTCTAATACGAATGTGCGCAATATTCCCGTCCGCACTGTCACCGACCTAACGCGTACCTACACATCTAGCTCATGGGAACAGGCAACAAGCGAAGCAATGCCGACTCGCCCATCATGGGCAAGACAAGATGAAAAAACCCTTTGGGCACCCACAGTAGCGAAGCTCGCGCCAAATTTCTACGTCATGTACTTCGCTGCCAATCGACCAAACGCACCGCAGCCTTGGAATCCGCAGTGCATAGGCCGCGCGTTTGCGTCGCTTCCACAGGGCCCGTATACGCCAGAGACTGCACCACTTACATGCGGGATTGAAGGAACCGGTGGAGCGCTCGACCCTGAGTATTTTCGCGACCCCGTCTCTAATACGTCATATCTACTCGCAGCGTTTAGCGACACGTCGTTCTCGATACATGTAATGCCAGTAGATACTTGGGGTGCGCCAATACAGCAGAGTGACGCAGCGCCGCCACGCGTTATCGAACTACGAAGAGCGCTCGTTGGAAAGCAGACTCCGCCCGAGCCAGGCTTTATTGAGAATCCATCGATGGTCTATGACGCCGCTACCGGTACTTACCTTCTCTCTTATTCATATGGCGACTGGAATACTGCTAATTACTCAACCGGCGTAGTGAGGTGCTCCTCGCCGGTGGGTCCGTGCTCGCTTCAGAGCACAACCCCATGGTTGGCTAGTGGAAATTCGCGCACCGGCACTGGAGGCTTATCTTTCTTTGCGGGGCTCGACGGGTCCACGCGTGCCGTATACGCCTCTTGGCCGCAAGGGCATGAAGCGCAGGGCGGCTACTGGCGCGCAGGAAGCCTTGCAGCCGTTGCGACCGGAGCGGTACCGACGCTTAGGTAATTCTGATCATTAGAAATCGCGATTTCTGTAACGCGAAAACGGCGCCCCTAGAGGCGCCGTTTACTATGGTCGGGATGCCGGGATTTGAACCCGGGGCCTCAGCGTCCCGAACGCTGCGCGCTGCCAAACTGCGCTACATCCCGAAGGGGTGGTGATTGTATCCGGAGCGCTTCAGGCGTCCTCGGAGGTCGGAGAAACCGCTGCGGCCTCTAACGGCGATAGGAGCTTCTTGATTGTCCGCCTTAGCAAGCCAGCGTCAACCGGCTTGACGAGCATGGCGTCTGCCTCTGTGCGAGTTGCGAGGAATCGATCCGCCTCGCGGTCAAGGAGGAGAAGAATAGGGGTATCGGGGAGACGCCCGGCCCCTGCCTCAAGGCGAAGGTCAAGGGCCACTGCTATCCCGCCCATGTTTGCTATCTGCAGATCAAGGATGACTAGGTCTGGAGAGTTGCTTAAGACAGCACCTCTGACGTCCTGACCGCGCTCGACCTCGATGACTGACTGCCCTGGGCCCGTGAGGCTGGTTCGAACTTGGTCTCTAACCCAGGAGGCTTCTGCGGCAACAAGAATTTTGGTCACGCTCCTGACGTTACCGGCATTTTCATGTTGGGGGCAGATTCAGGGATGCTCTGGTTAGGGGAGGGCTCAGGCAGGAGCGACAAAGATCAGGGCTGCTATTTCGTCAAGGGCCTCAATGCTGTGAACGTCCCTCGCTAAAAAAGGCACGAAGGCCACTGCTGCTCCACGCCCGAGTCTGAGCTGAACGCCGTCAAGGTTGTGGCGTTCCCTCGACCCCACGCTCTGGAAATCGGCGAGCACGTCTAGGTACTGGGACAGCCTGTCTCTCGCCGAGGCGGGTGCAGTCTCTGTTGCGGGTAGTCCCCTTAGTGCTGCTGCCCGTGAGCGCAGAGTATCCCCATGCTCACTCCCAAACATTGGGTGCACTCGATTCACAATTAACCCTGAGACGCGATACCCGTGGTCCCCGATGCGCTCCGCAAAATACTCTGCCTCCTCGACAGCGTCTCGGCGAGGTGAGGTGATTAATACAAATTGAGTTGTGCTCTCAGCGATGAGCGCGCGCACACTCATGGCTCGCTCCCTGAAACCCTCCTCCATGCCCTCAAAGGCGCGGAAGAATGCGACTATGTCGTCTACGACCTCGGCCCCGATAACTCGACTGATAGCCCGCACCAAAGTCTGTACGGCCACCCCTGCAGCGCGGAAACCGGTTCGAGCTGGTGCAGTGATTACACGAAACACACGATTGTTAAGTAGGCGTAGTAATCGTTCAGGGGCGTCTAGAAAATCAAGAGCGTTGCGGCTTGGAGGCGTGTCAACAACTATTAGGTCATAATCTCCGCACTGTGAGAGCTCGTGGAGTTTCTCCATAGCCATGTACTCCTGCGTTCCGCCGAGCGCCGAGGAAATAGAGCGATAGAAACTATTCGCGAGGATGCGTTCTGACTGCTCGACCCCATCTGCGTAACGAGCAACAAGTGCATCAAATGTTGCTTTTGGGTCGAGCATCATCGCAGAGAGTTGCCCGCTGGTGGAGTCGTCAGATCGCATCCAGAGATGCTCATCGATAATGACGGGATCAGGGGCGAGCCCAGGGAGGCCAAGTGCATCAGCAAGGCGTTTTGCAGGGTCAATCGTGACGACAATGCTGCGCTTTCCACTTCGAGCGGCCTGAATCGCCAACGCTGCGGCGGTAGTGGTCTTACCTACGCCACCGCTCCCAGCGCAGATGATGACATGAGACTCCGCGAGGAGAGATGTGAAAGTGATCGCCGCTTCATGGTCTGCGGTATCTGCCAAGTCTGCCTTATTCATTCTTGCCCCCAGGTTCACCGATGAGTGGATCAGGTAGCAACTCGATCTGAGCGCTGAGTGCGTCAGCGAGTCTCTCTATTTGAGGAAATCCAATCTCGCCATCAAATAGGTAAGGGAGGCGCAACTGTGGAATCGGAAGCGACTTAGAAAGTTCGTCAGCTTGATGCGATTGCACCCGACTTCGCGCATGTCGAAATGAAACAGCGGCTGCAATGTCACTGATCTCCATAGTACTGAGCGGATACCCAGAGACTTGAGCGTCGAGTGATATGGATTCCTGAAGTGCAGTGTGATCAAAGAGGTCTGGGTTGCGCAGATCGTTCTCGGATGTGATGGCGAGGTCGTCCGTATAGATGCCGTTGACGATAATTGGCCCCAGTGCCACGCCGACTCGGTCTTCTAGCGCAAATGCCGTCTCAATCGCTTCTCTAACAGGAGTCTCTTCGGGGGTTGTCACGAGCATTACCTGCGCACGACTTGGATCGGAGAGCATCGCTACAACGTCGCTTGCTTGGGTTTTAATCGGACCAACGCCTACTGCCTCAAGCAATCCGAGAGGAGAGGTGAGGAAGGAGACTGCGTGCCCTGCAGCGGGGGCATCCACGAGGATCAAATCGAATGCCTTACTCTGCTCGAGGCCCTTGATCTTCCCCAACACCAAGATGTCCTTCATCCCTGGGACCGCTGTGGCGACAATCTCAAGGATCCCTGAAGCGTTGAGCCGGCGGGCGATTCGACCTAGTCCATTGCCTTGAAGCCATTCGGAGAGTGCTGCGTCAGGGGTTAGGGTCCTTGCGCTAATACCTTTGGACAATACGATCTCTTCATACTCCAGATCATTTACACCAAACGCCTTTGAGAGCCCAGATTTGCCTTCTACCTCAGCAATGAGAACACTCAATCCGGACCGCGCCGCTACGACCGCTAACGCGGCCACGACGGTCGTCTTTCCGACACCGCCCTTGCCGGCCACGATGATCACCCTCGCGGTGGTACAGAATCGCCGCTGATCCATTAACCGTGATGCTACGGGAGACTAAGTGCCACACTTCAGACGACTACTAACAATTCTTTTAGGGGCAGGCTTCATCATCGCCGGGTTAGCCCCGCTTGCAGGCGCCCGTAGTGCTGCCTCTCCTAGTGCCGCCCCGCCATCGAGTGGACGCGGTGGCGTGATCGTGGTGCAGGTGAAGGGGCTTATTGACCCACCAAATATCGAGATCATGATGGGTGCTATTCGCGAGGCCAACAAGACTCGCGCCTCGGTTGTGGTTATCAACCTCGACTCAACGGGTGCGGTGGATGTTGATCTCAACCCTCTTCTCAAGATGATTAGGGAATCGAGAGTGGCAATCACGACATGGATTGGGCCGTCTGGCAGCGAAGCTAAGGGGAGTGCCGCAGTAATCGCATCAGCCTCAGCGATTCTTGGAGTAGGAACCGGCGCCCATATTGGCCCTGCCTCTCCCATGCGACGGGACACCGATACTCCAAACTCTTTACAGACGAGTGCACTACTCGCAGCCGAGGCTTTAAGAGTTGGGCGTA
>CAMDSG010000126.1 GCA_945907055.1 Bifidobacterium breve
ACCTCCAGTGCAGAGATGGCTGCATCAAACCTTGAGATTCTCGGGCGAATTCCAGAGAGCCTCTCCGGTCGACTTATAAGAAATGGCCCCGAGCCGCTGGGAGACTCCTTGTCACCGGAGGGTCTGCGCCTAAGCAGCGCGATGCTTCATCAGATCTCTATCGCTGAGGGGGGCGCCGATTATCGAAGCCGACGCATATCTGCGAACCCGGCCTTAGGTGATGGCGCAGAATCTGGCGGTGGGTTTCAGAGTCTAAGTGGCGCACCGAATAGTGGATTAGTACTCCATGGCGGCCATGTTCGTGCCTTGGGAGCGCTCTCCAGCCCTGTCGTTATCAATGCCGGTTTAGAGGTTGAATCCATAGACGATTTAGCCGGGTCCATGCCGTTTGGTATCGGTGCTCATGCCCACGTTGACCCGGTATGGGACGAGATGTTCGTCATTGGAGCATCTCCGAGATCATCTACGTTCCACGTAGGAACGTTAGATGTCAAGGGGCGCATGCGACGCGTCGTGGAGATCGCTACCGATACTTCTATCTTTACCGATACTCCGATATTCATTCATGACTTTTCCTTCACCGATACACATGTAGTTGTTCTTGCATCAGGTGCCGACATGAGCAACGGAGGGGTCTCTTGGGATCCAACAGCACCTGCCTACTTTGGGGTGTTGCCAAGAGATGGTGAGGCCTCAGATATGCGTTGGCATGAGGTCTCTCCGAGAGTTGTATGGCACTTTATGAACTCGTATCGAGACGGTGCGCAGATTGTTGTTGACCACGTTGCCCATCGCGCCCCAATTGCAACGGCCGGGAAATCAGTTCTGCTACCTGGTGCAACTGCACCACAACTTCGCCGAACGATCATCAATACTGAGACCGGCGATACTTCAGATGAAGTACTAGACGAGCGAGCAGTGGAGTATCCAGCGATTGACAACCGTCGACAGGGCCTACGCCACAGGTTTGCTTATGCAGCACTTGCGTCGTCTCGATTCGATAGTCACATAGGCGAGTTCGATGCGTTGGTTCGATACGACTTCAGGTCAGATCAGGCAATTGATCACGCGTTTGAGAAAGGCATCATTGTTGGGGAACCAGTAGTTGCCCCTCGTCGAGGTAGCACCAGCGAGGATGATGCTTGGATTCTTGCGATAACTACAGACACGAAAAATGCTTCGAGCAGCGTTGTCGTGCTTGACCCCCAGGCTTTTGGGGAGGCGCCGGTTGCCGAGATCAAGCTCCCACAGATGCTGCCAATCGGTCATCACCTTCTCTGGGTACCCGCTCTGTAGTTATCTCTACTCAGCCTTTTATTACGGTGATTTCACCGTTCTTAATTCGGTGAGGGTGGTCGGATCGCTCTAATAGTTCGTCGTCGCCTGAAGAGTCTCCGTATGCCCAAATTTCGCTCTGGTCGCCGCTAAGCCATTGATCGAGTCTCTGGACCTTGTTGGCTGCGCGCACATTGCCTCCACGGAGTCTGCCGGTCAAGAGCCCAGCCTCAACCTCAATCTCGGTTCCGAATGCCTTTGTTGCTCCGAGGGCTGCTGCGATGATTTGGATGTAGACGTCGAGAGACGCGCTAATCACAACTATTTCGTGGCCCTCTGCTCTATGCCAAGCGATCCTCTGAATTACTGCAGCGTTGAACCTCTCCTCGCGCAGAACCAACTCCGCATACTCAATGCCAGCAACAATAAGGTTGCTTTCAGCTCTCCCTCCGATGAGAGAGATGAGGTATTTCTCTTTCGCCGCATCACGATCACCGACTCCAATTGCAGCGCTTACCATCCCTGGTGCGTGGCGTAGTGCCGAAGTAAGCGAGCGAGTTAATCCAGCGAACTTTAGGAGGAATGGAGCAAGGGTGTCGCGTTTCGTAATCGTTCCATCGAAGTCAAAGACAGCGATATTTCTCTTACGAACTTCATCCATCCTCAGTCATCCTCAGTCATCCTCAGCCATCCTCAGGATCGTTAGGTGCCACCAAGCGCCGCTAGATCGGGAGGCGGCGAAACAAGGGCCGGGGGACGTGGCGTAGCCCGGACATCACTCCGCGCAGAGCAGCGGGTACCCATACGATTTCTCGGCCTTTTGCTATGCCATCAAAGATTGCCTCTGCAACAGCCTCTGGAGTCGTGGAGAGTGGTGCTGCATCTAAGCCTTCAGTCATCTTGGTATGAACAAACCCAGGCCTCACGATGAGCACATGAACACCGGTTCCGATCAACGAATCTCCAAGTCCTTGGCAGAATGCGTCAAGCCCTGCTTTACTCGCACCGTAGACGAAATTAGATCTGCGGGATCGTTCTCCCGCGACTGACGAGAGAACGACAATTGAGCCGTGGCCCTGCGCCTTGAGTCTCTCGGCTGAGCCGATGAGAAGTGAGACCGCTCCAGTAAAATTGGAGTCAATAATTCGCAATGCTTCTTTTGAATCATGCTCCGCTACGTCTTGATCGCCCAGTACTCCGAATGCGAAGAGCACTAAGTCAATGTCTCCGACAGTGCTCCAGCACTCGTCAATAAAGCCCTGGTGAGAGTCACGATTAAGGGCATCAAATTGCATTACCTCAACTCGTGTCGCTCCGAGTCTGCGCAACTCGTCTGCTCCATTCAGGAGAGCCTCCGTATCGCGTCCTGCGAGAATGACGGTTCGTGCGCGATCCGCTACAAGTCTCCTTGCGGTTGCGAGACCAATCTCGGATCCGCCTCCGAGTACAAGGACAGTCTGCACGCCCCCTAGTGAGTCCTTCATCTAAAGCCTTTCGATCTGGCCGACCGCGGTCGGGGTTAGAGCCCTAAGCGCCGGGCAAGGTCGGATTGAATAACCCCGTCCGGGTTCATCGTTGCGACTGTCTCTCGCCATTCGTTGAGGCGAGGGTACATCCCCTCGAGGTGGCCTCTCCGAACTCGTCCATCCTTCGCGAGATATACGCTGCCGCCATTATCAAGGACTAGATCATCAAGCCCATCTAGTAACCCCGAGAGTCGGGGGTCTCCAACTGGTATATCTAGAGCGAGGGTCCATCCCGGCTGTGGGAATGAGAGCGGCCCAGGGTTTGCTGGTCCAAAACGCTTTAGAACTGCAAGGAATGATGCTGCTCCGGAGAGGCTAAGTCGTTCAACGGCAGTCTGAACCGCGCGTTCAGCCCCGAAAGGTACACAGAACTGGTACTGAACAAATCCTCTTGACCCATAAAGGCGGTTCCAGTCGGTTACTAAATCGAGCGGGTGAAAGAACTGTCCGATGGAGTGGATAGCACCTTGGTGGTCGCTCCTTGTTTTTCTAAACCAGAGTTCATTAAATGCGCGCACAGTCCAGCGATTCACGAGCCCAGAAGGGAATATTGGGGGCGCTGTGACGACGGCATGGGATGAGAAAGCGAGGGGATTTCGACGCTTATTCGCGGGTAGGTCTGAGAGTAGGGCGTGGTCGCCGCGGTCGAGAATTCCTCGCCCCATTGATTTCCCAGTGGCGAGGCAGTCGATCCACGCGACTGAGTATCGGTACTCATCGTCGCGATCAGACATTCGCGCCATTAGATCATCGAGGTTGCTGGCACGCTCTGTATCGACGCGCATGGATGATGTCTCTACTGGAATTAGCCTAAATGTTGCCTCGGTGATTACTCCAGTGAGGCCCATTCCGCCGGTAGTTGCCCAGAATTCTTTGGGGGTATCAGCGGGGGAGAGGTGGCGCGTTGTGCCGGTTCCATCAACGAGGGTCATCGAGAGAACGTGGTTACCAAAAGTGCCGTCAGCGTGGTGGTTCTTGCCGTGGATGTCTGACGCTATTGCCCCACCGACGGTTACCACTCGAGTGCCCGGCGTAACGGGAACAAACCAGCCCGCAGGTAGGAGCCAGCGCATTAGATCTTCAAGGCTTGTCCCTGCTGCAACTGTGACTACGCCGTTCTCTTCGTCGAGGTTGCGCACCCCACTCAACGCAGTTGCATCCAGGACAATCCCGCCTGAGTTTAAGGCTGCATCTCCATAGGCGCGGCCGAGGCCTCGCGCTATAACTCCACGCTCGGGTCGCTGCTTGAGAATCTCAGCGATCTCCATCTCTGAGAGCGGATGAACAACCTCGGCTCGGGTTGCCCCAGTGCCGCCCCAACCTGCGAGAAGCGAGTCAGCGCCGCGCTTAAATTTAGCCACCTAGAAGTACTCCTATGCCGATTGTCGCACCCCAGAGTAATCCAAATCCCTGAAGGGCCCTGTCCTGGAGAATGACCTCCTCGGGCGCTCCCGCTTTACCTAAGTCAACAATAAATGCATAGCGGAGTAGGACAAGAACAAATGGAATAATTGAGATTTCGTACCAGGGAAAACCGCCGTTCTCTCCAACTTTCTCGAACGCCCAGAGCGCATATGCGACCAAGGTAACTGCAGTCGAGACCGAGCGAACATATGCAAGATATGAAGCTGTATACACGCCGAGCGTGCTGCGAACGGTCTCGCTATCGTCGCCAAGTTCGACCATCTCGGAGTAGCGCTTACCGGCTACTACAAACAGAGATCCAAAGGAAGCAACGATGAAGAACCAAACCGAGATCGGTACATCGACCGCTACAGCACCAGCGACTGTCCTAAGCACAAAGCCTGCGGCGACCATTGCAAGGTCAAGCACTGCGACCCTCTTGCCCCACAAAGAATATGAAGTTGTGAGGAGCACGTATGTCGCCACTACAACTGGGAGTCTCCAACCTGTGAGGCCTCCAAATGCAACCCCACCAACAAGTAGGAGTGCCCCGGCGATCCTTGCTGGTGTTACGCCGATCTCCCCTGCAGCAATGGGGCGCCTGCGCTTGGTTGGGTGCAGACGGTCTGACTCCACGTCGGAGGCGTCATTTAGTAAGTAGGTGCCGGAGGCCGCAAGGCAGAAGGCAACGAACGCTATTACCGCCTCTTGAAGATCTTTGCGATTAGCTAGTACCCCTGCGGCGCCTGGTGCTGCAAAGACGAGGAGGTTCTTGATCCACTGCTTTGGGCGCACAGCCCTAAGCCAAGCCGATGATTTAGACCGCTCTGTCCTACCGCTGTTAGCGGCGGCGTTCTGAGCGTCCCCTAGGTTGCTGTCTTGTTTATCGGCAATGGCCATGTGCTTGAGAATCCCCCAAAAGCGGATGGAGCCTTTGAATCGTACCGTGAATTGGCGTTGCCGCAGCCCACCCGCAGGTGGAGGCGTCTCGGTGCTCCTTTGAGGTCTATGTCAGCTCCATATCAGCTCTAAATCCTTGACCCCGCTACTTCAAAAAGCGGAGAGCGTGTTCTACAGTCTGACTTATGAATTTTAACTTTGCAGACATGCTC
>CAMDSG010000127.1 GCA_945907055.1 Bifidobacterium breve
CGCGGCGGGAGAGTGGATCCCGCTACTCTCCTACGCTGCGCATTCTTCGGGGCACGCTGCGAGTCAGATCTCCACATGCGAATTGCTAGGAAGAAAATTGCGCCCTGCATAAGTACTGCAAATATTCGCAGCCACGCAGCGCTATTCACTATTGAGACAGGGCCTGCCTTAGGGAGGACCCAAGAGTTATCCCAGTTTGAATCCCCCTCAGACTTGAGCGATTCACCCTTGCTCTTCGCCTTGATCATCGATTCTTTGGGGGTAGCGAAACGAACTACACCAGGAGGATTGTCCTTACCGCTCTGCAGAGGTACTACAACCTTCGCACCCGCCTCTGTAGTTATGAGAGCCCTAACTGGTTGCCATGGAACTACTTCGTAGAGCGAGAGTCCGGGTGAGGCCTCAAGGCGTAACAAGTCGAGTTGGTCAGCGAGCGTAGATGTGATGCCATCGGGGGCTGCGATAAATGGTCGCTGATCTGGCCCAGGCGTCTCTGGCACCAAAATAAATCTCACACCAAGCGCTCCGAGTTGCGCTCCAATTCGGTTGCTGCTGCCTCTACGAAGCGTCTCGACTGCCTGGCGCACTAGTCGTTGTTCACCACGCTCGGGTATCGGAATCAATACACGCGCGTCGCTGACTCCATTAGATGTAACTCCGTAGCCAACTGAACCGCTGCGACCTGGGTCGAGTGGAAGCACGGCCGGGTCTCCAATCCAGAGGACTCTGAAATCGCCCGCAGAGGAGCGCGACTCCATCCACGAGAGCGAGTCAGCCCAGGACTGATTCGGCATTCTCCATCGCCCGCCGAGGGTGTCAGCAGCGAAGGCCAGCACAGGAAGTAAGAGTGCAACTGTCGCGAGCACTGCAGAGACTTGGCGCCAACCAAAACGCCGCCGCCCAACATCGGTCAAGAGCGACGCCGCTCCTAATCCAACCGCCAGCGCAAGCCCAACCGCGGCCGGAACAAGCAGCCCCTCCCTAACTGGCATCGGGATCGTCGAGGATATTTGCTGTGGTATCCAAGCCGCTGCGAAGCCAACGATCATCAATCCCCATGCCCGCACCGCCCACTCAAATCGTGGACCCGATGCAATTAGAAGCACAACGAGCGCAACTGCGAGCAGAACCCACCCAGCGGGGCCTGCGCCTGCGGGCCCAGTGTGGAATCGAAGCAGGTCGAGCGTCTTGGCTCCACCAGAGTACGAGAACCCGAGTGTTGCTCCATTGTGGAGCCCTATCAACGTGATCGGCCATGGAAGCAATAGCGCAGCAGCCCCGAGCGTGATCTTGGTAGCAGGGCGCCATCCAAGCGCTACACCTGCCCCACGCGCGAATGGAGCAGCAATTGTAAATGCAGCGGCAATTGCCAACGGGAGTGCAATCGCAGGCATCCACCAGGCCGAGCAGATGGCGACCAGTGCGCATAGCGAAACTACGCGTCTGTGCGGACGACTCTCTGCCTCCAAGAGGCCACTTAACCGGGCAATTCCAAGTACAAGTACCGGTGCGATTGCGTACGCGAGTAGTGGGCCCATGCGCCCAGCTGCGATTGCGTTACGCGGAAGCGGGATAACTCCATAGGCAACCCCCGTCACGACTGCAGCAATACCTGGGCCAGCCACCGAGCGACCTAAGCGCCAGGCCCCGATAACTCCAACCGGCATCGCAACTACTACTAGGAGTGTGCGAGCTAGGCCGGTTGCACCAAAAAAGATCGAACCAATGCCCGATGTAACTAAAAGGAGTGGAGGCTCAAGAGTACGTGCGCCCAAGAGTGAGTCACGCCATACAGAGGTAAATGCGCCCCACCCTCCGCCGACACTGGGCCAAATTCGCATCTGACCAATTTGAGGAAGAGAACCAAGAAGCAGGTCCCGTGAACCGATAGCAACAAGCGCTACAAAAATACATACGGCGATGCCAACTGGCTCGCGTGCTCGCGCACCAGCGGTATCAGTAAGCGTGCGGCTTCGCTCAGTTATGTCTCGCAATCGATCATCTGCGTGGAGGGTTCCGTTCAAGAACCTGCGTACACGCGAACTCCCATGACTCTGCAGATATCTAATCTCCCCGTCGGAGACCCTGCGATGAGATTGGGCTGCGAGACGAGCTGGGCGACCACTACGAATCCCAGTTATCGCTATCCACCAGCCGCGCAGAATTACACCGGCGCGGCCTCGGTGCCCACTTACAAACGATAAACCCACCTCAATTAACGAGAGCCCCATAGCGAGAGGCACCATCCATAGAAGCGAGAGAGCCCCAGCCGAGGTAAGCATTGCGCGGTGGCGCGCCCCCTCTACCTGTGCAGGATTCGCATCTAGACAATCGCGAAAGCTGTCGCTAATACTGTGTGTGACTACCGCATCGGGAGCAACCATCACCCGTGCACCCGCAATGCGCGCGCGCCAACCAAAATCAACGTCCTCAGCCGCGGGGGCCGCATCCGGGTCAAAGCCACCAATCTCTGCGAAGAGGTCTGAGCGCACAAGCATCGCTACCCCTGAGATAAAGAAAACATCGCGCACCGCATCATGCTGCTCTTGATCGATCTCGTCGGGCTCGATCTCTGTATGGGGGGCACCGAGCCGGTCGACGGTCATCCCAACCTCGAGAAGATGTGAACGGTCAGAGGAGCGCACTACCTTAGGCCCGACGATTCCCGCATTGGATCGCACAGCCTCATCAACCATGATTTTGAGTGCATACCTATCGAGCACCGCATCGCCGTGACAGAACAGCAAGAAAGATGCACCCTGGACACTCGCAATCACTTCATTGGCTGCAGTAGCGAAACCAGAGGAACTCTCACGTCGCCTCACAAATGCACGAGGTGCAACCTCCGCTATCCGAGGCGTCGGGTCATAGCGAGAGCCGTCGTCGATAACGAGGGTGGTCACGTCGGGGTAATCGAGAGAATCAAGAGCGAGGAGCGTCTCTTCAAGCCACTCCCCTGGATCGCGGATGACAACCACAGCAACTACCGGTGGCCGATGTGCTGTCTCCTCTAGGAGGTCCTCAAACCCGTCGGTGAACCATTGATCGGAGCCACTTATCTCGACTTCACTGCTCGGCTCAGGCCCTAGGTCGGGTCCACCAGGCATCTCTGGCGCTTCTGAGTCCACCCACTGAACCTAGCCGGAGGCCATAACTTGGCAGGCGACGCTAGGAAAACCCGCTCGGAGTCGGGACTTTTCACACTACTTGCAACTGCTTGCTATTGTTTATCAAATGCGGTATCCTGCTCGCACTGCCCGCCTGGTCAGACCTCGCAGGCCAACCCGTAATCCCAAGAACTAATAATCCCTAGACCCCCCAAACATCAAATAAAAGACATAAAAGGAGCCAACATGGCCATCGGAATCAGCAACATAGATCTCTCCAAGCTCGACCCCCGCAACATTCAACTCGGCAACATCGATCTAAGTAATCTCGACCCTCGCAACCTCGATATCCGCAAGTCCGCTACAGAGGCTGGCTACGTAGCGGTTGGGGCTGGAGTTCTTGGATTCCAGTCTCTCCAGCAGCGCCGCCGCAGCGCACAGGCCCGATTCACCGAGCAGTCGAGCGCTCTGCGCAGCAAAGCAAGCGAGGCCGGCTCCTACGTCGTCTCCCAAGTGAGCAGCCCGACGGCACTCGCTAAATCTGTAACAGGCCAGGCTCGAGATGCAGTCACACCTGCCTTCGATGCAGTCTCTTCTCGTGTCGAGCCAACTCTTGAGCAGATCAAGGGCATTCCTTCTCAGGTTGCTAGCTCGATCCCAGACTCCGTCAAGTCAGTCCCGGCATCAATCTCTTCAACCCTCAGTACAGGCGTCGAGAAAGTACGCGGAACTATCAATATTTAAGGACTGTCAACATCTAAGAAATGTCAATATCTAATGGCGGGTTAGCCCTTAGATAATTAACTCGAAGACTGCGTCAGACTCCCCCCTCTGACGCAGTTCGAGCAGAATGAGGCCCCTCGTCTAACGGGGGGTCTCTTCGCGCCGGTTACCCTTGCACCCATGATTGTTACGCTCGCAGGAGGAGTCGGTGCCGCGCGCTTCTTGCGCGGCCTCGTTCTTGTCGCCCCTCCAGAAGAAATAACTGTGATTGTCAATACCGCTGACGATGAAGTTTTCCATGGCTTAAGCGTCTCGCCCGATCTAGACACCATTACTTATACCCTCGCCGGAGCAGAGCACCCTCAACAAGGATGGGGCCGTGCCGGCGAATCATTTCGCACCATTGAGGCTCTTAGTCGGTTCGGAGCAACTCCCTGGTTCAGGCTCGGCGACCTTGATATCGCAACACACATTTTCCGAACGGAGCGCCTTCGCGACGGAGCAACGCTGAGCGAAGTAACACGCGAGATAACCGCGTCGTGGGGAATTACAACGCTCCTAATCCCCATGACCGATGACGCTGTAGGCACACGCCTCACGGTGGAGCGCGAGGACGCCAAGACCGAGGTACTTCGAATGCAGGAGTGGTTTGTCAAAGAGCGAACAGCACCGACGGTTAGAAAAGTTGAGTTTGATGGAGCGCAGAATTCCGCACCTGCCCCAGGCGTTTTAGATGCCATCTCTGAGGCCGAGACAATCATCATCTGTCCATCCAATCCGGTTATCTCAATCGGACCAATTCTGGCTGTACCCGGAATACGCGAGGCGCTGGTAGCGCGTCGGTCTCGCGTCGTAGGCGTGAGCCCAATAATTGCTGGAGAGACAGTAAAAGGCCCTGCAGATCGCTTGATGAACTCACTTGGCATCGAGGTCTCCTGTGTTGGAGTCGCTAAGACATACGCCGAGTACTGCTCCACCCTCATAATCGACGAGCGCGACGCGTCACGCTGCGATGAGGTTGAGGCCCATGGAGTGCACGCGGTAGTGGCACAGACCCTCATGCCAGACCCTGAAGTAGCAGCATCGCTTGCTCGCAGCGTTCTTGAGGCGATGAAATAAATGCCGATCCAGCCTCTAACTATTATTCCGCTCGCCGGACTCCCCGAGATCAAAGAGGGGGACAACCTCGCTGAACTAATCGCACGCACCGCATGGGAGGCAGGCATGCCGCTCCACGACGGCGACTGCCTCGTAGTTACACAGAAGATTGTCTCTAAGTCAGAGGGGCGTTTGGTCGCACTCGATCACGGTGATCGAGATGCAAAACGAGCTCTCGTTGAGTCTGAGTCGGTTCGTATCGTTCGAAGGCGTGGCGATCTAATTATCTCAGAGACGACACACGGCTTTATCTGCGCGAACGCAGGGATCGATCTA
>CAMDSG010000128.1 GCA_945907055.1 Bifidobacterium breve
GCGATCAAGCGTTTAGTGAGCATCAGAAAGCGTCCATACTAAAAACCGTTCCATGATGCAAAGTTTGTGAGGATTCTCAGGCCAACCTCGCCGCTCTTCTCTGCGTGGAACTGCGTTGCAGCAATATTTTTATGCGCAACTACAGAGCAGAACTCTCCTGCGTAATCAGTTACCCCAAGTACATCATCGTCATCTGTGGGCACAGCGTGGAATGAGTTCACGAAGTAGAGGTATGGGTCCGCGGGTAAATCTTGAGTAAGCGCGTGATCACGTACGAAACGCACAGAGTTCCAACCGATCTGTGGAACGCGAACAGATTCGGGGAAACGCTGGACCTTGCCAGGGAGCCAGCCAAGGCAATCGGTATCGCCCTCTTCAGAGTGCTCAAAAAGGATCTGAAGGCCAACACATATTCCTAAGAATGGAGTCCGATCATTGACCACCCGCTCGGTCAATACCTCTATTAGGCCCGATTCGGTTAGGGAGTCAACGGTGGCGCGTGCAGCACCTACGCCCGGGAGAATAATGTGATCAACGTCACTTAATGCCGCGGCATCAGAGACAAGGCGAGCGTCAATCCTCAGGCGCGCTAGTGCGTACATCACACTCGGTGCGTTCCCTGCTCGATAATCAACTACACCAATCACGGTTCTCAGTCTAGAGAGCGGTGCGGCACGGCGGCCAATAAAGCACTCGTATGTCGTTCTCCGACTCGGATTCCGTCAGTTGTTAAATGCTACGGTTTGCCTCTCAAGAACTTCGATAAAAAAGTGAGGTTGACATGACAGATATTCGTGACCACTACAGCAGCCATAACGACCCGGAGAATCAGCCGACCGAGGTCGCTACCCGACGACCGTTTACGAATCAAGACTGGTGGCCAGAGCAGCTCGACCTCAGAGTGCTGCAGTCGAATCCGACCCAAGGCGCTCCGCTGAGCGAGGGCGATTTTGATTATGCATCCGAGTTCGAGACTCTTGATCTAGTCGCACTCAAACGTGACATTGTTGAGGTGATGACAACGTCGCAAGACTGGTGGCCTGCCGACTATGGCCACTATGGCCCTTTCTTTATCCGCATGACCTGGCACGTTGCCGGCACATATCGCATTGCTGATGGTCGCGGAGGCGCAGGTAATGGTTTGCAGCGTTTCGCACCGCTGAACAGCTGGCCCGATAACGGCAACTTGGATAAGGCGCGCAGACTCCTCTGGCCGGTGAAGAAGAAGTACGGTCGTAAATTGTCGTGGTCCGACTTGATGGTGCTCGCAGGTAACTGTGCAATTGAATCAATGGGGCTCCCGACATTTGGATTTGGAGGTGGACGCCCCGACGTCTACGAGCCCGAGGAAGTTAACTGGGGACCAGAGGACACATGGCTTGCGGACGAGCGCTACAGCGGCGATCGCGAACTTGCTCAGCCTCTCGGTGCAGTCCAGATGGGCCTCATCTACGTAAACCCGCAAGGGCCTAACGGAAACCCCGACCCTCTCGCCTCAGCTCGTGACATCCGCGAGACATTCGGGCGTATGGCTATGAACGACGAAGAGACGGTTGCGCTCGTAGTAGGTGGACACACATTCGGAAAGAGTCACGGTGCAGCAAGTGATGATCACGTAGGACCAGAGCCTGAGGGTTGCCCGGTTCAGGCGATGGGGTTCGGTTGGAGTAACAGTTACGGCACCGGTAAGGGTGGCGACACGATTACGAGTGGTCTTGAAGGCGCTTGGACAACGAACCCGACGCAATGGGATAACGGTTACCTCGAGAACCTATTCGGTTATGAGTGGGAGCTCACCGAGAGCCCTGCTGGAGCCAAGCAGTGGAAGCCTGTTGATGGCGGAGGCGCAGATACGGTGCCGGACGCGCATGACTCTACAAAGCGCCATGCTCCGACGATGCAGACAACCGACTTGGCTCTTCGTGTAGACCCCATTTACGAGGGGATTTCACGGCGTTTCTACGAGCACCCGGAGGAACTCGCCGATGCCTTTACGCGTGCATGGTTTAAGTTGACCCATCGTGATATGGGACCAGTCTCGCGCTATAAGGGAGCGGATGTCCCGACGGAGGAGTTGATTTGGCAGGACCCTGTTCCAGCCGTTGATCACGTTCTCATCGGCGACGCAGAGATTGCTGCGCTGAAGGCAAAAATTCTTGGAAGCGATTTATCCTCTGCGCAACTTGCCTTTACAGCTTGGTCCTCAGCGGTAACTTTCCGAGGAACGGACAAGCGTGGGGGTGCCAACGGTGCGCGTATCCGCCTAAGCCCGCAACGCGATTGGGAGGCAAACGATTCGTCAATTGTCGGCCCAGTAATAGAGGGGCTTGAGGCGATCCAGCGGGAGTTTAATGAGTCCTCCGCAAGTAGTGGAGTGCGCGTCTCGCTTGCTGACCTAATTGTGCTGGGCGGATCAGTCGCCGTGGAGGAGGCTGCGAAGAACGCAGGCATCGAGATCACCGTCGCGTTCGCTCCCGGGCGTACCGACGCTACCCAAGAGATGACTGACGTTGAGTCCTTCGCACTACTAGAGCCAAGATCCGATGGTTTCCGGAATTTCTTAGGGGGTCGTAGCAACCTGCGCCCCGAAGAGCGCCTTATTGAGAGAGCAAATCTCCTCACTTTGACCGCAGCGGAGATGACCGTATTGATCGGTGGGATGCGCGCACTTGGTGCAAACCATGGTGGCTCGCAACTAGGTGTGCTCACGGAGCGGCCAGGAAGCCTGACAAATGATTTCTTTGTCAACCTGTTAGACGTGGCCGTTGAGTGGAGTCCGTCGGAGTCGAATGCGGATATTTACGAAGGGCGCGATCGCTCAACCGGTGCACCGAGATGGAGTGCCACCGCAGCAGATCTTGTTCTAGGATCTAACTCGCAACTGAGGTCGATCTCCGAGGTATACGGCGCCGATGACGCGGGAGCGAGACTCGTCAACGACTTCGTTGCTGCATGGGTAAAGGTCATGAACCTAGATCGCTTCGACCTGCGCTAAAGCGCGTTGGTGGATGAGGTATTAGAGAGAAGGCGAGCAGCAAGGCCGCAGGCCTTGCCGCTCGACTGCCTCGTCTCAGGATCGTAAATAAATCTTGAAATTTCTTTGATTTTTAGAGAAATTCGGCCCTGAAACCTTGATGGCTGTCACACCCCCCTGTTAAAGTCGAACATATGTTCGACAGACTTAATCAACTCACCTCAGAACTCCAGACCTGCATCTCCTCTTTTGAAGTTGATTGCGTTGATGCCGCTGGTGCTCGCGAATTAGTGGAGATCGCAGAGCGAGTTCGCAGGGCTGGAGACTCGCTTCGAACTGTCGCGGTAGGCCAGGTTGAGCGCACCAATGCTTGGAAGGGCGAGGGCGCTAGGAGTATCTCCGAGTGGCTAGCAAGTGAGACAGATTGTGCCCAATATGAGGCGACGTCTGTGGTGATCCTCGCTAATCAGCTCCAGCACCTGCCTACTACTCAGGCAGCATTACTCTCTGGGGCACTCTCGGGCACTCAGGCTGTCGAGGTCGCTCGAGGCGCCATTGTGGCCCCTAATACTGAGTCTCAACTCTTGAACCTCGCGAAACATGTAACAGTGCGCGATCTGCGCGATGCAACAGCGCGCGTAATTGCAGGGGCCACGGATGAGGCCGCGCGCCACAAACGAATACACAACAGCCGTTTCTTAAAATCATGGAGAGACCCCGATGGTGCATTCATCATCAAAGGGCGCATGACAGTTGCTAATGGTGCAATTGTGATGGCGGCGCTGAAGCCAATACAGGATGAGATTTTCAAGGCAGCACGTAAGAGTGGGGAGTATGCGAAACCTGAGGCTTACGCAGCGGACGCGCTATTGGCACTCTGCGCTGGAAAGACTGTCAGTGCTCAGGCTCTGAGTTCGGCAAAACCAACCTGCGCCAATACGGTCATGAATATTCGTATCGACATCGATGCCCTCAAGCGTGGGCATACCGAGCACGGCGAGATCTGCGAGATCGCAGGCGTAGGTCCGATACCGGTCGCGACTGCCAAAGAGTATTTGGGTGAAGCATTCTTAAAACTTCTCATTCTTGATGGAGTAGATATCAAGACGGTCGCGCATATGGGGCGACACATCCCTGCACCATTGCGTACTGCGGTTGAGGAGCGTGATCGTGTCTGCCAGGTACCAACCTGCGATATGAGCGTTGGCCTAGAGATAGATCACATCAAACCCTTCTCTGAGGGTGGCCCTGCATCTCTTGAGAACCTTGTGCGGCTCTGTAAACGACATCATCTTCAAAAAACGCACGATGGATATCGACTCATCAAGATCAAAGTGGAGGCGGGGAGTGAGCCTGCAGCTGGAGGTTTAAGCGAGATGGCGTGGGCGTGGCGTGGGCCGCCCGGTAACGGTTAAACGATCGTGAGTGTTGTGTTGTTATCAATGGCCTCTGAGGCGGACTCCGATTGCGCCTTTGGCTGTCGATGGATCTACTACATGCCCCTGCTGGACGATCTCCACCGCTCCGGCTGCAACTAAGCGGCGGGCAGCGGCTCGCGCCGGCTCCATAAGGTCCCGCCCATCGTCCCCCTCGGCACCTTGGTTGCGCGCCACGAGTGTGGCGGCCTCTGACGGGCAGATCGTGGTGCCACCGGGACGCTTACTGAGTAGCAGCATGATCGCCGACTCCAGCGCAGTGTCGACCGTGCGAACCCCTCGCCCGCGGCAGGCGGAGGAGCAGTAGCGCACCGCCTCCCAGTCGCGTCCCCACTTCTTACGCCACTCAATCGAACGCCCGCAGAGAACGCAGGTCTTGGGTTCTCGATTCATCACGTCTCAGAGTGGCCGGTATGCGCGAGTCGAGCGCAGCGCACCTAGTGCACTCAGGGATATTCCGTCTGGTAGAGGAGTACAAGGGCATCCGTAGCGGTCCGCAAATCCAAACTCCTCGGCGCCTCGGTTCATGCTCCCCATCCTAGGCTGAGAGGCAGAATTGCGGTCACAGGAATGCTGTTTAGAACTCGAGAGTTGTAAGTCTCCGTCTCGTCGTGGTGCCTCAGCAAATGCCGACGGGCTGGGTACTCGTCGGGGGCGTCCTCCAACAAGGCTGACCCGACGCCAGCACCGGAAGATGCGCGCTCTGGGGCTTACCAGGGATGGGATCAAACCCCGATAGAGCCCCTGCGCCTAATCTCTCCGGAGAACGATAAAGGCCCAGCTGCTGTGACCTGGGAATTTGTTTGTGGAGCTGAGGGGAATTGAACCCCTGACCTCTTCCATGC
>CAMDSG010000129.1 GCA_945907055.1 Bifidobacterium breve
GTCATGTCGCGCTCGCGGCACTCATCCTCAGTGTGCTTGGGCGGCTCGAAGAAGTGATCGGTCAACTCAAGTCGGAGCTGCTCGGTGAAGTCGGTCACTGGCGAGATGTCGCGAAGTACCTCAGCTACACCTTCGTTGATGAACCACGCAAAGGATTCCTTCTGCACTGCCACGAGATCGGGCAGGGGAAGTACTTCTTTGTGTTGACCGAATGAATAACGAACACGGGACGCGAGGGGGGCCAACGTCACTCCTTGCAAGAAAGCGGGCGCGAAGCGACCACGGGATTGTGGTCAAGAGCAGGACAACAGGGCACGACTAGGTAAAGGATAGCCGTCCGCAGCGAGAGTCGCAAGGCGCACGAAAGTGGGCGCCACCAAAGTGGCGTCAACTGACGGGCAGAGTACGACGGCATCGGCCTCAGGTCAAGGACCTTTGCCGATGCCGGTACGACCCTCTTAGCGGTTTGTTACTTGACCTCTACAGAAGCGCCGGCTGCCTCGAGCTGGTCCTTGGCCTTCTGGGCATCCTCCTTGGAGACCTTCTCAACGACGGCCTTGGGGGCGGAGTCCACAAGGTCCTTGGCCTCCTTGAGACCGAGGCTCGTGAGGGCACGCACCTCCTTGATGACCTGAACCTTCTTGTCGCCAGCGGCGATCAGGATCACGTCAAACTCGTCCTGCTCTGCTGCTGCTCCACCGGCATCTCCACCAGCGGCTGGCGCTGCGGCGACTGCTGCGGGGGCAGCGGCTGTGACGCCGAACTCTTCCTCAAATGACTTAAGAAAGTCATTGAGCTCGAGGACGGTCATGCTCTTAAATACATCGAGTAGTTCACTTGTGCTCATAGCCATGGTGTTTTCTCCTTGCGGTGTGTCCGCTTCATCTATCTGCGGTTGGATGGGTTCTTCGTATTTCTAGATATATCTAGATTTTAAGGTTATTTCTCTTGTTGCTTATGAAAATCTTTACTCAGCAGCGGGAGTGCTCTCTTCTGGTGTCGCCTCTGGTTCCGCCCCTGCGGGCTCCTCGGCTAATGCCTCTGTTGATTCCGTCTCTGCTGTCTCTGTCTCTGCTGTCTCTGTCTCTGCTGTCTCTGTCTCTGCTGTCTCTGGGGCGGCCTCGACCTCGACAGCCTCTGGGCTGGTTTCTTCTGGGGCGATCGCTTCTGAGGTGCTCGCTTCTGAGGTAGTCGCTTCTGAGGTAGTCGCCTCCGCTGGCGCCTCCTCGGGGAGTGCCTCTCCGTTCGCTACACGCTGCTCGATGAGTGCCTTGACTCCATAAGCAAGGTTGCGTGGAATCGCCTGGAATAGTCCGGCTGCCTTGACGAGCGGGCCCTGGAAGGCGCCTGCGATGCGGGCAAGAAGCTCCTCGCGAGGAGCGACCTCAGCGAGCTCTGATACCTCTGCAGCCGAGATGAATCTGGACCCGAGCATTCCACCCTTGATTACAAAGGCCTCTGCGGTCTTAGCGAAGTCACGAAGCGCCTTGGCGGCAAGAACAGCGTCGCCCTTGATGAAGGCGATCGCGGTTGGTCCTTGGAGCATTGGGACGAGGTCCTCAACGCCGGCCTCATTTGCAGCACGGCGAGCAAGGGTGTTCTTATAAATCTTGAGGTCTGTCCCCGCTGGGCGCAGTGCAGAACGCAGATTCGCGAGCTGCGAAACAGTGAGTCCTCGGTACTCTGTGAGCACTGTCGCGTCTGACTCCGCAATGCGATCACGGATCTCAGCGACGGTGGCTACCTTCTCCGGCCTAGCCATGTGGTTACTCCTGATGGTCGATCTATAAGGCTCACACTCTGCGAGCCTCAAATAACAAATAAAAACGAGGTATCCCGCGTGCACAGCACTGCGAGGACACCCCGAATTAAAGGAGTCGCCTCGTTCGGCGGGGTAATTACCCCTTTATCGCTTGGGTTTTAAGGCTCAAACGACCGAATGTCTGTGGCGCAGATTCAAATGTAGGTGGGGACTCTAGCGTGGTGCCCCCGTCGGCGCCTCACCGAGGAGATCCTTGGTGCGGGTTGGGTCGATTCGCACTCCAGGGCCCATGGTTGAGGACATGCTCACGCCCTTGATGTAACGGCCCTTTGCAGATGCTGGCTTGGCACGGAGTACCTCGTCCATGACTGCCTGATAGTTCCCAACCAGGGCTTCTTTAGAGAAAGAGACCTTCCCGATCGGAACCTGGACATTTCCGTAACGGTCAGTGCGGTACTCCACGCGCCCGCCCTTGAACTCGGTTACTGCCTTGCCGACATCAGCGGTGACGGTACCCGTCTTTGGGTTGGGCATGAGGCCCCGCGGCCCGAGTGCACGACCGAGTTTTCCGACCTGAGCCATCAGATCAGGCGTAGCGATAGCGAGGTCGAAGTCCAAGAATCCGCCCTCAACACGTGCCACTAGATCCTCGGCGCCCACGACATCTGCGCCTGCTGCCTCAGCCGCTCTTGCCTGCTCGCCCTGGGCGAATACAACGATACGGATTGTCTTACCGGTACCGGCTGGGAGGCTGACAGTTCCACGAATGCTCTGCTCGGCTTTGCGAGGGTCAAGCCCGAGGCGGAATACAACCTCAACTGTCTCATCGAACTTCGCCCTAGCGAGCGACTGAATGAGGACGAGCGCCTCAGCGGGATCAAAAATTGTCTCTGCGTCAAATTTCTTTGCCGCGTCTACGTAGGTCTTTCCGTGCTTCGCCATAAGGCTCCCTCTTTCATCTAGCCCTGTAGCGAGGTCGTCTACAGGGGGTTGGTTTTATGTTGGCTGGTTTTTGCTGCGTATTTACCCTACAAAATAGGGTTCTTTACTCAGTAGTTCTTATTACTGGTCTTATTACTTGACTACGTCGAGCCCCATTGATCGGGCTGTTCCCTCGACCTGAGCGATTGCTCCCTCAATGTCGATTGCATTCAAGTCGGGCATCTTCTGCTCAGCGATCTGGCGAACCTGAGCGCTTGTTACGGTCCCGGCCTTGACGATCGGTGTGGTTGAGGAGCCCTTGTCGATGCCTGCAGCCTTGCGGAGCAAGAACGGCGTCGGTGGGGTCTTCAATACGAAGGTAAAGGACCGATCTTCATAGACCGAGATCTCGACAGGCACAACAGTGCCTCTCTGGCTCTCAGTCGCTGAGTTGTAGGCCTTGCAGAAGTCCATGATGTTTAGACCATGCGGTCCGAGCGCGGTACCCACGGGGGGTGCCGGCGTCGCTGCGCCTGCCTCAATCTGGATTTTTACTACTGCTGCGAGTCTTTTTTTCGCCATTAGATTGCTTCCTTGGTCTAGGTCTAGAGCTTGGCTACGTCGGCGATCTCAAGCTCAACAGGTGTCTCACGTCCGAAGATGTTTACGAGAACCTTGAGCTTGGAGCGGTCGATATCAATTTCGTCGATGATTCCATTGAAGTCTGCGAAGGCGCCGGTAACAACTCGTACCTGCTCGCCCTTCTCAAACAAGAACCTGGGTCGGAGCTTCTTCTCGGGCTTGCCCTCTAGCGGGCCACCGCTACCGAGTGTGTCCTCAACCTCGCGTCGAGAGAGAGGGGAAGGCTTAGCGCCGTTACCAACAAAACCTGTGACACCTGGGGTATTGCGCACTGCACCCCATGTCTCGTCATCAAGAACCATACGAATGATGAGATACCCAGGCCAGACTTTCTTCTGAACAACTACCTTGCGGCCATTCTTAAACTCAATTACATCCTCGGTCGGGATGACGATCTCGTAGATGAGCTCCTCAACATTTAGAGCCTTCATGCGAGTCGTGAGATTCTGCTTAACCTTGTTCTCGTAGCCAGCGTAGGTGTGTACTACGTACCAGCGACCCGGTCGGTCGTATGGACTCGGCTCAATCTCTTCTTCTTCGTCGTCGTCGTCATCGTCATCATCAAAGACGGCGAGCAACTCGGCATCGGCGCCCAGCGAGATGCTCTCAACTGCTGCATCTGTAGCATTTTCGGTCGCCTCAGAGTCAAGGACTGAACCCTCAATCGAGTCTTCAGTGGTGTTCTCTTCAGTTATATTCTCTTCAGTGATGTTGTCTTGAGTCATGTCAGCTGCCGTAGAGATTGAGGACAGCCTTGGCCGCGGCCCAGTCCAGTCCGAAGATGAGGGCCGTCATAATGACGACCACGATGAGAACAATCGTTGTGGAGTTAATTACTTCTGGTCGAGTCGGCCATGCGACCTTCTTGAGCTCGCCCTTTACTTCACGGAAATAAGTTGCAGGTGAGGTGCGATTGCGCTCGGAGACAGGAGCGGCAGGGCGGCGAGAAGGACGAGCTTTTGTCTCGTCTTCCTGCTTAGCCATCATGCGCTTGGACTCGCGATTCACTTCGTACCTCTTGGTTGGAGTATCTGGGTTGGAGTATCAGGATTGGAGTATCAGGTTTAGATTTCGAGACTCCTTGGCGAGAGCCCCGCATTGCTTCACTATCTCTCTTACATTTCTTCTATACGCAGGGCAGGAGGGACTTGAACCCACAACCCCCGGTTTTGGAGACCGGTGCTCTGCCAATTGAGCTACTGCCCTCCGGGCACCTAGGGGCCGGGCGAGGAATCGTATCAGCCAAGCCCCTTCATACGACAGCCGGGGATAAACCGTGGCTCGACATCTCCAAAATAGAGACAGCCCCTAATTAAAGACAGCCCCAAATTAAAGACAGCCCCTAATTAAGGACACCCCATGAAAGAACCCGGCCTGGGGTCTCCCCCAACGCCGGGTGCTCACAGAAATATCTCTCCAAAACCCCTTCACCGCGACGAAGGGCTCTCCCCGCTCGTATTAGCGGGGCACTCCTAGGGGATATTAGCGAGGTATTAGCGAGGTATTAGCGGGTCTCTTTGTGGAGGGTATGGACACGCTCGAAGCGGCAGTACTTCTTCATCTCAATCCGCTCGCGGTCGTTGATCTTGTTCTTCTTAGTGATGTAGTTGCGTCGCTTGCAGCTTTCGCAGGCGAGCGTCACCTTGATGCGTTTATCACTTGCCATTTTTTATTTTCCTCTACTCAAGACTTACTTGATGATGCTGACCACGCGACCAGCACCCACTGTACGACCACCCTCACGAATAGCGAAACGGAGACCTTCCTCCATCGCTATCGGGTTAATCAACTCCACATTCATCTCAGTATTGTCACCCGGCATAACCATCTCCACACCATCAGGCAAAGCAATCATGCCCGTAATATCAGTAGTACGGAAATAGAACTGCGGACGATAGTTACCAAAGAACGGAGTATGGCGACC
>CAMDSG010000130.1 GCA_945907055.1 Bifidobacterium breve
GACCTAAAGAAGGTCACAGTTCTTGAACGCGATGAAGAGGGCCGCGGTACCTCTGTTGAGTACCGAGCTGCAGCAATGGGGAAATCTGTTACGTATGTGTTGACATACGATTACTCGGCTCTCCCGGAGAGGCTCTCTTGGGTTCTTGATCACGGCGACTCCCTCCGCTCCCTTGACGGTACATACCGTTTTGAGTCAGATGGCTCTGCAACGAGGGTTCACTATGACCTAGCGGTTGAGATTTCGGTTCCGCTACCGGGCCTGATAAAGCGAAGAGCAGCTGGGATGATCACAGGCACCGCGTTGAAGGACCTAAAGCGCGCCGCTGAGAGCGAATGAGTCGGAGGCGAGAGTATGCGTGACCCTGGTACGCCTCGGCGTAATCCATTCTTTGAGCACACCTTTGACGAGAGTCAAGACGACGTAGTTGCGTTTGTGGGTGCCCCTGATGAAAAGGTGGAGCCTCATCTGCACGCCCTCGGCGATTTGAGCGGTGCTGACTCCGCCGGTGGGGGCGAGGCCTTCGGCGAGTGGGGAGACGACGTGGGTGAGGGCTGGGGTGACGACTGGTTCGAGACCATGGACGGTAGCGGCGAGTCTCGACGCTCCTCCGATGCCCTTGGAGGGATCGCCTCTTTGGTATCCGCTTTGGCAGAGGCTCAGCCAGAGGCGGTGGAGCACCTAGTAACGGCAGCACACGAGGTTGTGCTTGCGGTTAAGACCGTCGTAGATGCCGCTGAGCAAGCACTTGCCCAGCAGCGATCGGATCTAGCGGATCAGCGACAAGAGCGTGAGTCGCATTTCTCAGAGAATGATGGCGATGGAGAAGCCGAATCGGGGCAGCAGAATGATTCACTGCGAGTTGACCCGATGGACGAGCCATTTAGTTCTGAACGGCTCCCGCGCCCCGTTGACCTCGGATGACGATTACTGCCGGTATTGATATTGGTGGAACGAACCTGCGTGCAGCAGCGGTCTTAGCAGACGGAACAATCGTCGCTGAGACAAGTCTGCTCGCGCCCGCCGGTTGGGTTGCGTTACGCGACGCAATGGTGACTCTCATCCAAGACCTGCGAGCAGAGGTGCCTGATCTCGCTGCGGTAGGAGTTGGCGCCGCTGGAATGGTTGATCGCAACGGCGTTGTTGCTTACTCGCCGAATGTCCATGCATTTGCGGCTTCGCCAGTTCGCTCAGATTTAGAGGAGCGGCTCTCGCTTCCAATCGCCGTTGATAACGATGCAAACGTTGCAGCATTGGCCGAGGCTCGACTCGGCGCAGCGAGAGGGTGCGCGCATGCGCTAGTCATCACTCTCGGCACCGGTATTGGCGGTGGAGTAATTGTCAACGGAGAGGTGCTGCGCGGCGCTCATGGTTTTGCCGCAGAGGTAGGGCACTTTCAGATCGACCCTCAAGGACCGATCTGCGCATGTGGAGAGAGAGGGCACTGGGAGGCCCTCGCCTCCGGTAATGCTCTGGGTTGGATGGGGCGTGAAGCCGCTGCTACTGGGAGAGGTAAGGCTCTAATCGCACTGGCGGGAGATATCGAAGCAGTGCGAGGAGACCACGTCGGGGAGGCATCACTCGCTGGGGACCCTGAGGCGCTCGCGATTCTTGATCGATACGCCGAGCAGGTTGCCATTGGTTTAGTAGGACTCGCCAACATCTTTGACCCGGAGCGCATTGTTATCTCAGGAGGCTTGGTCGCTCTCGGCGATCTCCTCCTTGACCCAGTGAGATCGCATTTTATGGGGCGCGTTGAGGGGGCGAGTGCGAGGGAGACCTTGACGATTGTCGCCGCCGCATTGGGGACACAGGCCGGTGTAGTTGGAGCCGCTCTACTAGCGCGGGACCTAATCCTTTGAGTAGTAATAGTCCTAGTAATACCTTTAGTAATACTCCTAGTAACAGGCTGAGAATCGGACTTACCCTCCCGTTCTTTAGAGAGGACGCCGAGCCGCTAATTGAGGTGGCTATCGCCGCGGAGTCAGTTGGCCTTGACGCCGTATTCGCATACGACCACCTATTTAGGTACGACTCCGATGGCGGCGTTCGTCCGGCGCTTGAGTTCGCTTCAGCGCTAGGTGCACTCTGCGCCGAGACAGACTCCATCGCTATCGCTTCATTAGTAGCGCGAGCAACCCTTCGCGCGCCGTCGGTCCTAACCGGCATTTTCGTGACTGCGCAACGTATTGCGGGTGAGCGAATAATCGCAGGTATCGGAGCAGGTGACGAGCAGAGCCGTGATGAGATGGAGCAGTTTGGCTACGACTTTGGTGATGTCGCATCGAGAGTTGAGGCGTTAGAGGCCAGCACCGCGTCGTTGATGAATGCAGATATCCCTGTGTGGGTTGGTGGCGATCCAAAATATGTTGGAACGGCCGCGATGATGGCCGACGGTTGGAATCGTTGGGGCGTTTCTCAAGATCGTTTTGCGCTTGAGGCCACTCAACTCAATGCGCTGCGAGAGGATCATGGTGGTGCCCCACTCGTAATTTCATGGGGCGGATTATGTGTCCTAGGTGCAACCGACGATGAGGCTGAGAAGAAGGCCGAGCGACTCGGCGCATCGAAGGTTTCATTGGTTGGAGGGCCAGAGCGAGTAGCCGAGATGCTTGTGGGGTATGTAAATGCGGGGGCTTCATGGATTGCCCTCGGCCCGATTGATTCATCTGATCCAACCAATGCCATACACTCAAAAGCCATTAGAGATCTTCTTATAGAGCGGTGATGGATTGCATACCCATGTTTGCGATGCTTGGCTGTGGTTGGTGCGCTAGACGGAACTAGAGAAGCAGGCGCGCCGCTTGCGTAAGGTCCGAGGCCATCTGCTCGTCGTCGATCATGCCGCTGCTCCAAGCTCCGAGTGCAGCAAACCAAACATATCCAAGGGTGCGTAATGCAGCGTCTCCATCGTCTCTGGGGCCAAGACCGCCGGCGTCCCCGAGAATGCCGCGCAGAATTTCTAGGATCTCAACCTTCATTGCAGCGGCGCCTGGTTCAGGTGATCCGAGAGCAGTCACCATTGCCGCTGTAAGGGTGGGCTCACGCGATAGCGCTTTGTTCGCTAGGGCTAACACTCCTATTACGCGCTCCGCAGGGGAGTCTCCTTGTGCTGGCTGATTCGCTAGTCGATCGCGGAGTATCCCAGTTTGATCGGAGAGAGCCGCTAGGAGGAGTTGGTCCTTGGAGGAGTATTGACGATAGAGAGTTGCAAGAGCGACATCTGCGGCCGATGCGACATCTCTCATCTGTACTGCCTCGTACCCACCGCTTCGTGCGAGCTTGACCGCTGCCTCCACAAGGCGGCGACGTCGCTCAATCGTCTCGGTTGAGCGACTCGGCCCTGGCGCGAAGTCATCTTTAGTGGGGGTACTTGCGTCGCTTGAGATCGCGACTGCGAACCTCGACTCACTCATCTATGCCAATCGGTGCGTAGTTCGTGCTTCGATCATCGGTTCGAGATGAGCCGACGAGGATCACTGCAGAGCGAAGGTCGCTAAGAAAATCACCGATTGCACCGGCGGTCCCGGCAGAGACTGTTGCGTGAATCGAGTCAGGGGGGCGTTGACGGTCTAGATGCCAGCCGCCAGCGCTTAGAGCATCCATGACCGCAAAGATGTCAATTTCATCGGGATTGATCGCAGCGATTGCTACGAGGTGTGCATCTGGTTCTCCGAGTACCTGTAGGCCTGGTATCGATTCGACGCCCTCAATTAATCGCTGCGTGGCCTCCATAGTCTTCTTAACAAGGCGCATGTAACCAGACTCGCCGAGAAAATGAGTCACTGCCCACGCAGCAGCGATTGGTCCAGCCGCTTTAGTCCCGAGGAGTCCGCTAGAGGCATAGAAGCCACCTAGCCATCCATCGAAGAAGAAAATCTGATGGCGTCGCATCTCTTCAGTTCGATGCAGGAGAACAGATGCTCCCTTGGGCGAGTAACCAAGTTTGTGAATGTCGGCAGAGATCGAGGTAACGCCCTCGACTCTGAAATCCCATGGAGCAACGGGGTATCCAAGGCTCTCCATAAATGGAAGAACGAATCCACCCATGCATGCATCTACGTGGCATGAGGTACCGGCATTGTTTGCAAGCGCTGCAATCTCCGGGATTGGGTCAATAACTCCCTGGGGGTACTGCGGTGCTGATCCAACTACTAATACGGTGTCGCTATCTATAGCGTTCGACATTGCGTTTAAATCGACGCGCCAATCAGACTTAACAGAGACCTTGCGAATCTCCACGCCGTAGTCATGCCCGGCCTTGTGAAATGCAGCGTGAGCACTCTCGCCTAGGACCATATTTGGCGACGAGACGCCGCGCAGTGAACTTGCTCGATCTCGGGCTGCTTTTACGGCTAGGAGAATGGACTCAGTGCCGCCCGATGTCATGAAGCCCTGCGCGTCGCAGGACTCGGTGCGTCCATGAAGCATCTGGGCAACGGTGTCAACTACCTCTTCTTGCATACGGCCAAGGCTTGGAAATACCAAGGGGTTGAGGCCATTCTCGGAGAGGTAAAGAACGCTTGCCTCGCGCGCGATCTCCTCTACCTCCTCACCAGCATTGAATACCAAGGCAAAGCAGCGACCGTTGCGCCAGTCTTTGTCCCCAGACTTCATCGCTACTAGCGCCGATAAGACTTCATCTCGGCTCATTCCCTCGCGCCCCATTGCCATGCTCATAACTTAGGCGCGGAAGTTAGGCGAGCGTGAGCGCAGCGGACTTATTCGTTATAGCCCTGCTACTGCGAGTCGGCGTGCAAACTCTGGTCGAGCCAATCTTCGTAGCGTGGTCGCGTATACCTGCTCAACCACTGCTGCGTTTTTGCTCTCGGCCATTGCACTTAAGCCCCCTTCTCCCATCACATTTCGATCCTCAGGTGAGGGCTGAAATGAGACGACTGGAATTCCAGCAAATTGAAGCCTGCGCACCTCTTGGGCGAGCCTGCGCCTGAAGTGAAGGCGTCCAGCGTGGCGCGGGTGGAGAGTAATTGCAGATCGCGCTAGCGACATTGGAGAGGAGATGATTACAAGATCGGGTCTCTCTGACAAGACTAGGTCTGCGTTGGTAGGAGAGTGAGCGGCTCCATCGATGTAGTTCTCACCGGCGATTCGCACGGGCCGAAAATATCCCGGAATCGCCGATGATGCACCGACAGCGGTAGCGAGATCAACCTCTGGAGAACCATCGCGACCGAAGACCACCCTGCG
>CAMDSG010000131.1 GCA_945907055.1 Bifidobacterium breve
GCAACGCCTGGAGCGGTGCGTGCCGCGGCAGTAGCGAGCCTGCTAGTTGCTGCGGTCGTTGGGGCGTTGTTGGCCATTGCAACGTATCCATGGTTGTTGCTAGTCGGCGCAGCGATGCTTCTCTCTGCAGCGCTATACACAGGCGGGCCCCGCCCATATGGTTATGCAGGTTTCGGCGAGTTGATGGTGCTCATCTGTTTTGGTTTCGTAGCAACTGTTGGTACAGCATTGGTTCAGCGCAATGGCGTGCCGGCGGCTGCATGGTGGGGGTCTCTTGTAACTGGTCTCCCAGCTTGTTCAGTGCTTCTCGCTAATAACGTGCGCGATATCGAGACCGATTCAGTGGTTGGCAAACGAACACTCGCGGTTCGCATCGGAGACCGCAGAGCTCGCAGGTTATTCGTAGGCTGCCTATTAGCTTCTTTTATAGCGGTTATACCGATCGCCATTCTAAATCCTTGGGCCGCCCTGGCGTTCCTAGCGATCCCTCTTGCAGTTGCTCCATCAAGGGCGATGCTTACGCGTACCGATGCTCCGGGGTTGATAGCGGCACTCGTGGGGACCGTGCGCCTCGAGCTCGTAGCGGGGTCGCTTCTCGCGATTGGTCTCGCTATCTCCTAGTCGCGTTTAGAGCGACCTAGTGGAGACGGTGGCCCAAAAAGATGGCGCGTTACGAGGAGAGGTCAGCGATGAATGTCTCTAGAGCCTCGGCTACACCCGTCGGATTCTCTAGTGGGAGTGCATGCCCCCCGGGAATCTGGAGTCGTAGGCAGTCTGGAATCTCCTCGAACATCTGCTCTGCGATTTCATCGTACTTAGAGTCGCCATCGCCGGTGAGCAGCATCACTGGCATCTCTAGTGTGCAGAGTGAGTCCCAGAGTGAGGGCTGTGAGCCTTGACCAAGTGCTACAAGCTGATGAGCAAGTCCATAGACAGTATTAGCGGCGAGACGCTCTGCATACTGCGACTGCTCTGGACTAAGCGACGCGAACATTGGTTGGGCTAACCACTCCGTTAGGAACTCCTCAACGCCAATCTCGTCGATGCGCGCAGCGAGGGCTTGATCCTTCTCGATCCGTGCAGCGCGCTCCTCGGCCTCGACTATCCCAGGGGAGGAGCTAATGAGTACTAGACCGTCGAAGAGGTCGGGCTGCTCGATGGCCAACTGAAGGCATAGGCGCCCTCCCATTGAGTACCCGAGATAGATGCCAGACCCCCCGGCCTCCCCGATTGCCCTGCTGGTATCAGCGAAGGTTCGTTGTGTGGGCACATCTAGTGCGATTATGTCGAGGTCAGGGTTGGCGGTTTGAACCGGCTGCCATGCCAAAGCCGACTGGGTGAAGCCCGGTACTGCAACGATACGCATCGGGGCATCTTCGCATGACTTCAACAAATGATCCAGCCGGAACTCGGGGAGGCGAGGCGCGCGATGCCACGACTTCTTTCGCCCGTGTTCTCGTCGATGAATGGGCACGCGGTGGAGTCACAGATGCAGTTGTCTCACCAGGTTCACGCTCGGCACCGATTGCCCTTGCCCTCGCTGCTGACGCTCGCATTCGCATTCATGTCCATCAAGACGAGCGATCGGCGGCGTTTATTGCTCTCGGTATCGGGCGCGCAACAAAGCGCCCAGCGGTTGTTCTATGTACATCAGGGACCGCAGCCGCAAACTTTCACCCCGCTGTACTAGAGGCGTTCCACGGTGGCGTCCCGTTGATAATCGCCACGGCCGATCGACCGCCAGCAAAACGCGGAACTGGTGCACCTCAGACGATTAACCAAGTTGGGCTTTACGGAGATGCTGTTCGGTGGTCAGTTGATTCTCCGCCTCCTGTCGATGTCGAGGGTGCTGAAGAATCTTGGCGCGAACTTGCTGCCACGAGTGTCATCGCATCGATCTCTCCAATTGCAGGGCCTGTCCACCTCAACCTCTGTTTCGAGGAGCCACTTGTGCCTACGGGCGCGCCTCTTATTGATGCAGCTGGGCGCCCTAACAATGAGCCATGGCGTAGAGCCGCTCCGGAGGCAGAGTCGCTTGGGGCTGATCAAGCAGAGAGATTGAGCGCGATCGCAACAGAGATTTCTGCGCATCAAAGAGGGGTAATCATCGTTGGGTGGGGGAGCGAACTTCGCACAGCGAGCCTTAACGCTCTTGCTCGTGCAACAGGCTGGCCAGTACTCGCAGACCCAATCTCTGATCTGCGTGGCACGGAGAACGAGGTTGTTGCATATGACGCGCTGCTACGCGATCAAATCTTCGCCTCGGCTTACCTACCGACATTCGCACTTCGCTTCGGGGCTCTCCCGAGCGGAAGGGTGCTCGGAGAGTGGCTAGCGCGTGTTGAGCGCGTACTTGCCGTGGACCCCGCCGGGCGTTGGATTGATCCTGCACGCACGAATACAGAGGTGCTCATCGCTAATGCAGAGGCAAGCATCTTGGCTATCACCACGCAGGTGGGCCAGCAGAGACCTTCGTTGTCGTGGTTATCTCTCTGGAGAGAATCAGATGCGCTTGCATCAGCAGCTCTGAAAACTGTTCTCGACAGCACTGAGGTGCTATCTGATTCGCGCATTGCGCGCGATGTCGTATCAACTATGCCTCCGTCTTCATCGCTGCTGGTTGCCTCGAGTATGCCGGTGCGCGATGTGGAGTCTTTCGCCCCGGCTCGCAGCGATATATCTATCCTCGCAAATCGTGGCGTGAATGGAATCGATGGGTTTGTCTCCACTGCAATTGGGTACGCGATTGGATCTCAATCCCCAACAGTCGCTTTAGTTGGCGATCTCTGTTTTCTTCATGACACAAATGCACTCTTAGGCGCGGCCCAGCGCGAGGTTGATCTAGTCGTAGTCATTGTCGATAATCAAGGTGGAGCGATCTTCTCGTTCCTTCCGCAGGCGCAGATTCCTGAGAGTTTTGAGACGCTCTTCGGTACCCCGCACTCTGTTGATATAGCGCTTCTCTGTGCTGCGCACGGGGTATCAGCGACTGAGGTTGGGCTACCGGAGCAGGTCGCACCGGCTCTCGCTAGAGCAATCGCCGATGGGGGCCTAAGTGTTGTGCTTCTTCGCACAGATCGTGATGCCAATGTGGCGCACCATCGCGAAGCATGGTCTGCGGTCTCATCAGCGCTCTCCGAGGGGATGCGCTAGGTATGTTAGGGCCGCTTTCTCGCTCGTTGTCTCGCTGAGGGGCAGGTTTGAGATCGCATAACCAATTTTGGTTTTAGTCATCCGCGGACTGAAGTAGTTTGAAGCCTCGCAGAGAATCTGGGAGTTGCGATGACTGTCTCCGCTGAGATCAAAAAGCCGCAAAATACCCCCACGCGTTACTACGGCTTCGATGCCGTGCGAATTTTTGCGGCCTTAGCAGTAGTGCTCACGCACTCTTTTGCGCTTACGGGGTTTGAGGAAGATCGCCCGATCATCTCAGTTGGGAATTTAAATATTGCGCCGGGCTACCTCGGGGTCTGTATATTTTTCGTGACTAGTGGTTTTCTTGTGGCCCAGAGTTGGGGAAGAACTAGTGGGGTTAGAGAGTTCATTCGCAATCGTTTTGCTCGAATCTGGCCGGCATTAACACTCCTTATTTTTGCTTCTGTATTCATTCTTGGTCCGATAGTTACCACCGTAAGTACAGGGGAATATTTTCGAGACAAGATGACACTTGAATACTTAGTTAAGAACTCAACTCTCGTATTCGGAACCGCTTCTAAGCTCCCAGGAGTCTTTGTTGGTCAGCCAGGATCCTCCGTTAACGGATCACTCTGGACCCTGCCTCAGGAGATTTACGCTTACATCATCCTTGCATCAGTAGGACTCACTGGATTACTGAGGCGATGGTGGGGTGGCCTTTTGGTATTTATCGGTTTCGTCTGTTTTTGGCGATTCGGTTTTTATGCCGGCTCCGGTCCGCGAGGTATTGGCTTTAGTTTGAGCATCGTAAACGTCAGTTTTAGCACCGCTCTGGGGGCATGGTTTTTTGCTGGCGTTGCGCTCGTGAAGATTCCGCTCCGAGGCATAAAATTATTTATCCCAGGAGTACTCCTCACTGGTGTGGCCTTTGCGGTAGGTGAGCCTCTTCTATTTTTTATCGGGTTTCCTATGTTGGTCATTGGGTGCGGAGCATCATCCCCGAAAGCATTGAGAGGCCTTCACCAGATCGGCGATCCTTCATATGGAATCTATATTTACTCGTTCCCGCTTCAGCAGGTGCTATTTAGATACGGAGTAGCGACTACTCCGGTTCCGATGTTTTTGCTGGCCGCGCCACTTGCAACATTGCTCGGGTTTGCATCCTGGAGATTCTTAGAGCACCCCGCTCTCATAGCTCTCAAGAGAAAAAAACCAGCGGCGACAATTTCCTAGTGGTTCCTGCCTTGGCCTGGAGAAGTTGTCTCAGACCTGCGCTAAATCGGCAGTCAAGACATCTCTAAAGAATCAAGCGCCTAAAGCCGCAAGAATCGGTGCGAGTTTGCGCTCCGTCTCGCCCCACTCTGCATCGGCGTCGCTACCTGCAACGATCCCGGCTCCGGCAAAGCAGCGTGCAGTGTCACCCTCTATCTCTGCGCTCCGCAGCGCAATAGCAAACTCGCCGTCGCCGTTCTGATCGACCCAACCAACAGGGCCCGCATAGCGGCCACGGGCAATCTTTTCATTCTCGGCAATTAATTCTCTGGATTCGCTAACTGGCCATCCCCCTACCGCTGGGGTCGGGTGGAGAATCCGCGCAAGGTCTAAGGCACCCGGGGCGTCGGGCGATAGGTCAACCTCGATAGCGGTTGCAAGGTGAACAACACCAGGAAGTGCAAGAATCTCTGGTCCCCGAACTCTCGCAGTTGAGAGTGTGTAGGGAGCGAGTGCCCCAACTACTGCCTCAACGACCACTTCATGTTCGCGTGCATCTTTTGGAGAATTTACAAGTGATGCGATAGCCGCCTCGTCGGTGCCATCAGCAGTGCCGGCCATCGGGGTAGACGTAGCCAAAGCGCCGCGACGACGGAGCAGTAACTCAGGGCTTGCACCAACGAGACCTCGGTGAGCGTAGATAAACGACTCTCGTTGTTGCTCTGCCAATCTAGTAACGACCTGTCGTAGATCAATCGGGTTCTCGGCACGAACAACTAAATCGCGTGCGAGGACTACTTTCTCAACCCGTCCTTGATCAATTGC
>CAMDSG010000132.1 GCA_945907055.1 Bifidobacterium breve
GTGGGCTGGTTTCCTGATGAGTCTCCGTACTCGGTTCCCGAGTAATCAGGGAGTTGCTCAAGAATCTGCTCAGGAGTGCTCGCGTTCTCTACACCGGTAATTAGGGCGTCAAGGTTCAATGCGATCTCTGTTGTTTGATCTCTAGCCTCTTGGGGGAGACTTACGTACCCAAAGGGGAGAGAGTCCTGCACAGAGCCAACTGTCTGAAGTAGGAGGCCCTTCAACGCCGCTTCCCTCGAAGGGTTAAGTGCATTTGTCACCATCGCATGATCGATCTTTACAAGTGGGTATGCAGCGGGGTCGGTAGTAGCTGGGTTAGCGACTCGGGAGCCGTCAGCGTTGAGCGTCATGGCTCGATACCCCGCAAGGATGGAGTCAGCGGTCGGGGCTACTCCAACCCCAGCTGCATTGACAATTGAGGCAATTTCCATTCCGTATCGCAGTGCAGTTGGTAGGTCGACAATGCCAATAATTCCTTGAAAGTCTGGCTGCACGATGATCCCGCTCGGGTTAACTCCATAGAACATTCTTATGCCGACAGGTCGCTGAGAAGTTAAAGGAATGTATCCGGACCCTGCTGCACGGCTCTCAAATATGTCAGTTGGGTATGAAACATTTAACCAAGCTGGATTGACGTTGATGCCGTGCACGTCGGTGCCATTTAAAAAATTCCGAGTGCTCTGATTTGAGTTAAGCCAATTCGTTACTAGTCCTGTATCGGCGTTCGCCTCTGCTCGAAGAAGTGGGCGTGTCAACCCAGCCGCGGGCCAGTTAACCTTTTGGTCAACGGTTGGATTAAGAGCGACGAACTCCGGGTCTGTGAAAAAGGAATCGAGACCGGTATCGGAGATAATGCGTGCAACTAACCGAGGTGAGAGCTTCAGTGATGTGATTGGGCTACCTGTGCGCGAATCTTTCAAAAGAAACACCACTGCGACAGCGGTTAGATCTAATGGAGCGTACTTAATGCGTGTGACTAAAGGATGGTCGGCAATCTCTGGAGGCGTAGCCGGTACATCTGTAATACCTGCGTCGATCTGCCCCTCGAAGAGAGCTTCGCGCCCCTCATTAGACGATGTCTCCGTCACGTCATAGATCAAAGGACTTGTTGCGAGGCATGCAGAGCCCGCTAATCCGTATAGCAAGGGAGCAGCCGAGGGCTCTCCGCCAAGGCGAACATCAAAGTCCGTAACCGATGGGCAATCAGCAGGGCTTGGGGCAAAGGAAATAGTCGCATACGCATATGCAGCGGGCATTTGGCCCGCTGGTGTCGAATCCCCTGTTAATTCGTATGCCAAGACCGAACACGGAACACTTGCTGAGCAACCAAACTCTGGGAGATCCATTGCTCCACGAATCTCAAAGTTTGCAGATCCGGTTCCATCGGCCTTTGTTTTCGCACCGTAAAAGATGGACCCCTGTTCTCCGTTAGGGAAGCGGGCGTTCATGAAGCAATCGGTATCAAGTGCGGTTGGTGTGGCTTTGCACTGCACGATGTTGACGGCGTATTGACCATTTGATTGACGTGTTGGTCGAAAACCGTCCCACGAAACTGTCACTGCTCGCGTGACGAGTCCTGTGTCTTGGCTCAGCGAGAGTGTGCGCCCGCCTACTCCAGTGGTTGTCGCTCCAACTGGGTTTGTGGTGGCTGTGCTCATTAGGCCAGCGCAGGCAAGCGCGGTTGCGGAGATGCCAGCAAGGAATCGCCTGAGCGGGAAAGCGGTAAAGAGCATCGATGGCCTCTAGATGGTTGAGGGAAGAAACCCGGAAGCAAGGTTAGATACGAGCCAAATTCCGGCGATAATTACTGGTGCAGCTACCAAATACGCCGACCATGGTCTCCAGCTAAGGAACAACCAAGTTGTGCCTGCGCCGATTAGAGCGAGAAGCAGGAGTGCCGCTGCTAGGGCGGTTAGCCCGCCTCCTTGACCAACTAGGCCAGTCTCCGTAGCGGTAATCGTGCGTGCGTGGCGCGTTGATTGAAATGCCGGGGTGACGAGGCGCGCATTGGTTACCGTGTAGCCATTGGGGGTAAGCGCACCATCAGCGGTGACGAGACTCAGAACTCCGGCCCGGCTTGAAGTTGCGAATAGTGAAGGGTCACCTGCCGGTACTCGCTCGACATCAGTAACGCGATATTGGGAGCGCCCCTGCCCAGTAACGACGCGAATAGTGTCGCCCTTGACTAGCGAGTCAATGTGGCGAAAGGGTGCTCCAAATGTGGACCTGCGCGCCATAATTACTGAGTTGCCAGGCTGGCCAGGCATCGGGGTAGCGCGCACGTGCCCTGCCCCGCTCTTGGTCACCTCGGGCGTACTCCCCTCTGCAACTATCTGGCGAATATCGAGAGCGGGTATCTCTAGCACCGCCACCGGAGATCCAACGCGTACTTCGCCGCCGATCGGCGCTACGGCACGCGCTAGTTGATCGCGCATTGTGCGCTCAAGCACTACCTGGTCACGTTGTGCAATAAGCCCGGAGCCAACGAAAAGGAAGAGGGCAAATGCCACTATAAGAAATGCGAATGCACCAGAGGCAGATCGCAGAACTCGGGCCGTAGTACCGAGGCTATTCGGCGCAGTATCGGCGACGATTGTGAGCGGATCTGGGGAGTCGATTATCGAAATCTGCTCCTCGTTCTCGGTGTCCTGCATGAGAGTCGTCATAAGTAAGGGAATGAGTACCACGATTGGGCCGCCTTTGGATAGCGGAGAGCGAAGGCTATGCCGGCTGTTAAGCCTCCGTTTACCTAGTTGTAGGGCTAGCGCAATGCGCCCGGGAGAGTATGTCGCCTGCGCCAGTCGGCGCGCCGAAAGACCCCATCTACAAAACCCCCTCTCTAAAACCCCATCTACAAAACCCCATCTCTAAAACCCCCTCTACTCGGTTCGTCGGAGCAACTCGAAGCCATGCAGGTAATCGACCCAAGCATCGCCCTTGAGGGCACTACTCCCATCGAGGAGGAGCGCGTTAGACCTGTCACGCGCCGAACCGGTGCTGACCGCGCCTTTCGACTCACAACCTTCGGAGCCGGAACCCTAACCCTCGTACTCATGGGTGTCATAGGGCTCTTTCTACTAGTGCGATCCTGGAGCGCAATAAGCGCTGCTGGCCTCTCGTTCTTCACTACATCTGCTTGGCAACCAGATGGAGGAGCATTCGGAATAGCGGCGGTACTACTTGGAACATTCCTAATTGCATTCGTGGCCTTAGGCTTCGCAGTTCCACTAGCCGCCGGTGGAGCGCTATTCATAACTGATTACGCTCCCTCAAAAATCAAGACGCCGTTGGTCTGGCTCGTTGACCTCTTGGCGGCTGTTCCAAGTCTTATCTATGGACTCTGGGGACGCGCCTACCTGCAGCCGAAGATCATTCCGATTAGTGAGTGGATTAGTACACACCTTGGATTTATCCCTTTTTTAAAGGCTAAACCCGGTGCGGGCTTCGCGGCATCAACTTTCATAGCCGGCGTTGTAGTCGCACTAATGGTGCTGCCGATCTGCACCGCTGTTATGCGTGAGGTTTTCTCCCAAGCCCCTGCTGGCGAGAAGGAGGGCGCACTGGCTCTCGGTGGAACTCGATGGGGAGTAGTGCGCGATGTGGTACTCCCATTCGGGCGTGGCGGCATGGTAGGTGCATCCATGCTTGGGTTAGGCCGCGCGCTCGGCGAGACGATTGCCGTGACGCTCATCATCTCGCCAACCTTCGACATCACCCGCCTTACTCATCCTCTTGAGACGGGTGGAAACTCAATCGCATCTCTAATTGCGCTGCGTTTCTCGGAGTCGAGCTCCTTTGGAATTAGCGCTCTAATGGCAGCTGGTCTCGCACTCTTCGTAATCACACTTCTCGTCAACGCCGTAGCATCTCTTGTGGTCTCGCGTTCCCGCTCCGGCGCATCGACGGAGATCTGATGTCAGATTTAACGACGCCAGACACGACAACTACGACCATGACAACCACCAACATTGAGGTCTCAGCGGTCCCCGATTTAATTGAGACCGAGCAGCGAATCAGCCTCCGGAGCATTGATCGAACTGCAGTATTTGCAGTTGTCGGTGCGGCATTCGGGGCGATGGCCTTCGTCTGGCTGCTCTTCACGCAGTTCACAGCGGCCGGAGCCAATATCGGTATGTTCGTTGTTTGGTACTTGGTGTTCATCTCGATGATCTGGGTAATAGGCCGTGAACAATACGATCCAGTTCGGGCACGAGATCTAGTTGCTCGAGTCATCTTCTGGAGCGCAGGCCTCATAATTGTTGTCCCGATGATCGCTATTGCTACCTACACAGTTGCGAAGGGTGTTACAGCACTTACACCAAACTTCTTCTTCCAGGACCAGAGCCGCGTCGGACCCCTTAGCCCCGCCAGAGTCGGTGGTGCATCGCAGGCGATCGTCGGGACACTTGAGCAGGTTGCTATAGCCGCGATTATCTCGGTGCCACTAGGAATTCTGGTGGCGATTTACCTCAACGAGGTCGGGGGCCGCCTCGCAAGAGTTGTCAGAACAATCGTCGATGCGATGAGCGCCATCCCCTCCATCGTCGCCGGTCTCTTTATTTTTGCATCTTTTATTCTTGCGTTCGGTGGGCAACTAAGTGGACTCGCTGCGGGGCTAGCGCTTGCGGTTTTGATGCTGCCAACCGTTACTCGAACCACTGAGGTAGTACTTCGTCTAGTGCCAGGTGGGCTTCGCGAAGCAGGCCTTGCGCTCGGTGCTACAGAGTGGAGTACGACGCGCCATGTGGTATTGCCGACCGCACGTAGCGGAATCGTCACTGCGGTGATCCTCGGTGTTGCCAGAGTAATTGGAGAGACAGCCCCGCTGCTCCTCACAACGCTCGGAGCGGTCTCCATGAACTGGAGCCCATTCGAGGGTAAACAATCCGCTCTTCCGCTCTACGTTTATAGGCTTTTCCAGCTTCCGCAGGAGGTTGCAATTCAGCGTGCCTGGACCGGAGCTTTAGTGCTACTAATTCTTGTTTTTGTTCTCTTCGTAACCGCACGGATTATTGGTGGCCGAGGTCCTGGCCATATCAGTAGGTACCGCCGTGCTCGACTAGCCCGGGAAGGCCTCGCATGACAACTATTGAGCATGAAGTACTTGATCTAAACAACCCT
>CAMDSG010000133.1 GCA_945907055.1 Bifidobacterium breve
ATCCAATAGCGTCGATCCCGAGCAAGTTACTTCTGGCGATGAACTCAAATGGGCCGGGCTTACGAAGTTCGACCGAATCTTTTTGGGCATCGATCCGCCCCTAAAATTAAAGCCGCAAGTCCTCATTCAAACCTGCACCGGCATGAGCCACTATCCAAAGAGCGGGATAGAAGATGAGTAAGCGCCGAGCGAGGAAGAGCAAAAGCGTGCCGCCCGGTGAGATTGACCATCTGGCTGAGGCGGTAAGGCTCATTAAGAGCCTTCCGCCACTGGAATCCCTCGACGAGCTTCAAGACAAGTACATAAGGGTGATGCGTACAGGGATTGCAACAACTCCGCAAGAAGAGCGAATGCTTGCTGAGATCCAGGACTTTAGACGCAGAGGAATCATGATCGAGTTTGCATCTGACATTGCAGATCCCATGACCGCATCGGATGATTTAGAAGAGGCCGTAGGGCGCCGGATAGTTAATGGGAAACGTAACACCTTGTTCTTCCGCTTTACCTTTTGGGTTGGGTACGCAGTTCGGTTGATTTTCAATCGCTCTAGATCGTTTTTATGGAGACTCAGGAAATATTTCAAAAGAAGGCATTAGAGCTGGTTCCAATCAACCGTGCTGAGACTGCCGATTGGAGTGCTAACCCTTCTACGCTTTACTCGGTACTCGTCGTTTGAGATGCCACCTTCTTTTGTTAATCCGGTGCCCTCGAGAACCGTGATGCTCGAGGTCTTCCAGGTGTGGCAAGCGAAGCCTCCGGCGGAGTAGCAGGGTCGCAGGATCAAAAAATCGCTGCCACTTGCGGCAATGACAACGCATGGACGGGTCTTTATGCCTTGAATTGGGCCGCGAAATCTAATGGGTGCGCACACAATCTTGCCGACTAGGGGATCGTTCAGGTCAATGTCATCGAATCGCATCACCGGATTTACTGTGCGTCGAGTCGTTAATGAAGACCCCTCAAATGATGAGCCTCCCGATTCATTCTCAACTTCGCTCGGAGTCGTTCCATGCGATTTGATGTCCGGGATGCTGGGAGACTTGCGATAGCGAGTCACCGCAGTTTGGGCTGCTCTCGGCGCTCGCTTGGCCTCTCTTCTTGTTGCCCTCTTAGCTAATACAACTGCGGAGGGAGAGCTTCTGCTCTTTTTAGGAGTCTTCTGCTGAACCTGATCGGTGCAGCTTTCCCTAAGAGCATTGAGAGCAAAGCGTTCATCGGTACTCAAGATCAGATGACATTTATCAGCGGCAGGCGCGTCGGTCGAAGCGTTAAGCGCAAGAGCTAACGCAACAAGCGTTGTGTCGGACTCTGCCAGTGTCTGATTAACAGCAAGCCTCAGTTCCTCCAAAGACGGATCTCTCCAATTAGCACCGATTGCTGCGATGATGCCTTCGTGCGCAGCCCACACAATAATTTGAAGAGCGGCGAACTGCTGGTGCATGCATTGTTTGCCTAAACGTCTCTGCAACACAGTTTGGATTGTCGGGCAATGCTCAAAGGTTGTTCTAGGGAGCCGCAAGATACTTTCCAGTGTCTTCGCGTCCGCTTGGTTCAAGGATCGAACAGCGGAGTTGATCTCCTGAGAACTCAAGCAACCGAAAATTTGAGTAACTAGGTCCCATCGCGTTTCATTAAGCATCTCTGCCCCCCATCAGCGCCATTTGGCGTCCCCTCCGACGGTGATCACCATTACAAGAGGGTGGGACAACTAAATCCGAGCCACCTCACCTCGATGATGTCCCACCCACTTCTTACTCTTTATTCCAGTGAGCAGAGGGGCTGCTCTCGGCGAGGGGACCGCAATGCGTCAGACAGATAAAAGGGTAAAGAAGATCAATGACCACCGTACGCTTAGAAAAGCCGAGAGGCGAGCAAAGTCGATGCGGGTATCCAAGCCTAAGATTGGTGTGCTTGAGGTAGGGATGGTTGTAAGGCTCGAGATTCAGTATTCCGACGGTGTTGGTTCCAAAGTACGGCCGGCCCTCGTACTGGGAGTTGATGGCGATCAGGTTCAGGTCAGGGCGTTTACTTCCAGCGTCCAGTCTGCTGGCCCTGCCGGAGTAACTGTGGAGCCGTCGGATGCAAATGGGCTGACGCGCCGCTGTTACATCCGCTCGAATTCAATCACGGTATCCGCTAATTCCATTCTTGAAATATTGGGTCGCCTGCCTCTAGAGATCCTTCTTGAGCGTTCCTCGAGCGCTGCGTTCTGAAGCCATGGTCGACGCTCGCTAAATATTTGACAAGGTTGCTCTGTCTTTGATTCAGAACTCAATCAGGTGTGCAGGTTATGCAGACCAGGAGTCGCCGGGGTTTACTTGTCCGCCCTCTGGAATCTTTAGAGACTCGCGAACCTCGTCTAGTGGGAGTGCGAGGAGCGACATCCAGTCCCAATTCGAATCGTAGAGATCTGTCTGAGTCTGCGAACCTCGAAGCGCTGCGTTTGCCATCATCTCAGGGTCAAGGTGCGAGTGCCCCTCGGGAAAGACTCCAAGTTTTATACCTTGATGCCACTGCAGCAATACGACTGAGAGCCAACCAATTCCAGCCGACGCGTTCGCAGCATTGAATACCGCCGTATAGACCTCGCCCTGCGCAGATGTGTTGTACGACGCAAGCACATGATGCACGTCATGCGAACCAAGGAACTCAACGGGGAGCGGCGTACCCGGCATACCCGGCATATCGAACTTTGCCTCGTTATAGAACACGCGCATCATCGCACCTAGAGAACCCTCGGGCGCCTCTGCGATGAGCCGGTGATATCTGGAGATTGTCTCAGGGGTTGTGATCGTCTCAAGGTTGTGTCGCTCCATGTGGTCTGCAATTACTTTGTTATCAATGCCGATGCGCTCTGAGAGAAACCGTCGAAACAAATCAGCCTTAGACACTGCAGAGTTTTCATTCGCTATGGCCGCAATATTGCGCGCCATTACATCGTCAACTCCTAGACGCGTAGCAACCCAATGTGCTGCTGCAGTTGCGTCCGGGTCTGGGTCGTCCGCAAATAGAGAGACGAGCAACCCTGCATGCACTGCCTCTAGGCGATCGTTCTCGGAGGTGAGACCGATGAGTATCTCAGCAATTGCAGCCTCGGCGTCCGCCCACGGCTCATCAACACCAAGTAGATCCGAGAAATCAAGCGGCTCATCGAAACCGTGGCATCCAGCACAGCCCTCTAGTGCTGCAAACATAGTTACGAGCTCTGCTTCGTCACCTGCAAAAGGTCGCATGCCGAGTGCAGTAACTACTAAACGCATCACAGCTATATACGCACGCCGTGTCTCAGGCGGTCCAAATACAAGTAAGGCCATTTTGCCTAATCCTTTTATCGCTGAATCTTCATATCGCTGAATCTGAATATTTAGACAGGCTACCGGCACTTGTCCAGCCCAGCGTAAGACAGACTAAAGAGCTGAAGCCTGATCTCATTATTGACTGCGACCCTGGCCATGACGATGCGGTGACTTCGTCGTAGAAGTGCTTAACGCTCTTGACTGTGAGTAGTGGTGATAACCAGTTCCGCCTAGATCTATTAGCGTCGAACCGCTACGCGAAAAAATTTATCGGGGTCTTGATTCAACACCAGCAGCAGATTGGTCCAGATATCCGGCAGTGGAAGAGTCTCATGGTTCACCGGAAGAACGCAGAGAATCTGTTTTTCATACGGCTTCTCTCTTGGTCTGAACTCGAGATTGTAGAGCCTTCCTAATCGGATCCTTCCCCTCGCCGTCTCTACCCAGAACCCACTGTGGTGAACATAATCTTCTCGTTGAAATGGGTTGAGTAGTGAAAGGAGCAACTCGCGCGCACGTTCATGGGCAGTTCGACGCGCAGCTACCCTCTCCATGCTTGATTCTGATGGCCATATGGTTCTGACCGGTAGCGCCGAAGTGAAGATTGTTGTTCGAGGGCGCCTCCTGGTGCGAGTACGCGTCGGTGTTCGCGTTATCCAAGTGACCCCTTCGACGGGGTGTGGCCGAATCTCTGCACGACCTGATACAACAATCGAGCCATCTCGATAGACGTGCAGTTCTCTGCCGTCGGGTAGTTGCTCAACCTCGTAAAGAATTGATGGTGCTTCGAGCGTTACTGTCATCCGCCTACGACAGCGCGTACCCAGACGATCTCCTCAGCCTCAGCATCAAATGCTTTTATGAGCGTTGTCTCCGATGCGGGTGCGCCGGCGGGCCTTGCAAATGCCATCCGGCGTTCCATCGAGAGGGATCTAAAAATTCTCTCGGCCTCTACGAGCGTCTCAGGATCATCAACAGACCACTTCACTACGGTGTCGCCGGTTTCATCCAGAATTCGCATAATTCCCATTAAAATCTCTTCTCTAAAAACTAGGGAGCCTCGGTTACGGAGGCATAGTCGAACATACATTCGCCCATTAGTCAACCCCCAAAAATGGCCCTAGACCCAATGGGTAAGACTGTGGTCATGAAGCCTGACTTGATTATTGACTGCGACCCAGGGCATGACGATGCGATGGCCATCTGCGTTGGAGCGAATCGAGGGCACTTAATAGGGGTTACAACCGTTGCCGGCAATGTCTCTCTCGAGCACACAACCAACAACGCACTTGCTGTAGTACAGATGCTCGGGATCGATGTTGAGGTTCACTCTGGTGCCAATGGCCCGATCAATGGTGAGGCTGGGCGCTTTGCATCGTTTGTTCATGGAGAGAATGGACTTGTAGGAGCCACCTTGCCAGAGATTACGAAACAGGTTTCATCAACAGATGCTGCGGATTACATACTCTCTGCAACGATCGAGCATCCTGGCGCGTGGATCGTGGCGATTGGGCCATTAACAAATATTGCAACTGCTCTACAGCGAGACCCAGCGCTCATTGACCGAATCTCCGGTATCTCAATTATGGGTGGTGGCACCTACGGAAATATCACTGCCGCAGCGGAGTTCAATATTCACTTCGACCCCGAGGCTGCAGAGATCGTCTTCAATAGTGGTGCGCCCATTATCCAGTGTGGTTTAGATGTCACACACCAACTATTAGTCACCGACGCGCTCGTCGAAGCAACTGCACAAATCGGAAATAACTTTGG
>CAMDSG010000134.1 GCA_945907055.1 Bifidobacterium breve
ATTGTTCTGATGCGCCTTGTCGGAATAAATCCGGTGGTGGTTCATGGAGGAGGCCCGCAGATCACAGACTTAATGCGCAGGCTCGGTAAAGAGCCTGAGTTTGTTGACGGTCGGCGTGTTACCGATGCCGAGACAATCGACATTGTTCGCATGGCGCTAGTTGGGAAGGTAAATCGTGAAGTAGTCGCCTCCATAAATAGGCACGGCTCTTATGCGGTTGGCCTCTCAGGCGAAGATGCAGGACTGATCACTGTTACCCAACGCGACCCAGCCCTTGGTTTTGTCGGCGATGTAGAGCATATTGAGGCTGCAATTATTGAACGGTTGATTCGTGAAGAGTTGATCCCTGTTATTGCAACAGTTGGGGTCGACGTCGATGGACAGGCCTACAACATCAATGCCGACACAGTCGCTGGTGCAATTGCTGAGGCGCTAGGTGCTGAGAAACTTGTCTATCTAACTGATGTCTCGGGGGTCTATGCAGAGTGGCCGGACGAGGCATCCTTAATCTCTCGCCTCGATCTTGCGGGCCTAGAGGCACTCCTCTCCGCAGGGAAGGCAGGCGAGGGGATGATTCCTAAACTTGAGTCATGTGCGCATGCCTTGCGTAACGGAGTCAAACGCGCTCACATCCTTGATGGTCGACTCCCTCATGCTCTTTTGCTCGAGTTCTTCACAAGCGAGGGCATCGGCACGATGGTCGAGGTTGGATCATGAATCACCTCACACAGAATGAGCTGTCACAGCTCGATGCCGAGCACGTCTTCTCTACTTATGCGCGTCAACCAGTAGCTTTTGTGCGCGGAGAGGGGACGCGCCTCTGGGATAGTGAAGGCCGGGTCTACCTCGATTTTCTCTGTGGCCTAGCCGTTACTTCTCTTGGTCACGCTCACCCTGTGGTTGCTGCTGCAATTGCTGATCAGGCGCGTACTCTTGCGCATGTATCAAATCTTTTCTACAACGATATTCAACCGCGCCTAGCCGAACGCTTAGATCTATTGCTCACATCGGCGACTGGCACCTCGGGGAAGTTGTTCTTCACTAACTCCGGCGCTGAAGCAAATGAGTGTGCAATAAAATTGGCGCGTCGTCATGGTCAACTAAATGCCGGTCCAGAGCGTTTTCATATCTTGAGCGCCTATAACTCTTTCCATGGTCGTACGCTCGCAACGCTGGCTGCTACCGGCCAGCCAGAGAAGCAGGAGACCTTCCAGCCAATGCCAGCCACATTTAGGCAGGTCGAGTTTGGTGACATAGGCGGTCTCACTAATGCAATGGATGAACGCGTCTGCGCAGTGATGATTGAGTCGATTCAGGCGGAGGGTGGTGTAATTCCAGCACCGTCTGGTTATTTAGACGCGGTACGTGCTCTATGCGATGAGCGTGAGGTTCTACTCATAGCGGATGAAGTGCAGACCGGCCTGGGGCGCACTGGTAAGTGGTTTGGCTTTGAGCACTCCACCGACGCACGCCCCGATATCGTCACGATGGCTAAGGCTCTGGGTAATGGAATGCCAATTGGTGCTTGCTGGGCGCGCTCTGAGGTTGCCTCGGCCTTTCGCCCAGGGGATCACGGCACCACATTTGGCGGCCAGCCGCTTGCTGCGCGAGCTGCACTTGCTGTTCTTGATGTTATGGAGGCCGAGGATGTGCCTAAGCGCGCAGAAGAGAAGGGGAAGCGGCTCGCAGAGTCGCTTTCTGCGCTTCCGGATATTAAGGAAGTGCGTGGTATGGGCCTTCTTCTTGCATGCGAATTAGGCGATGGCATTAGTGCGAAGGAGACAGCAGTGGCATGTCTCTCGAACGGACTTGTTGTTAATGCAGTAACCGCTACAGCGCTCCGCTTAGCCCCACCTCTGTTAGTCAGCGACACTGAAATTGACGAGGCCGTAGCGATTCTTAATTCGGTTCTAAGTGAGATGGGAGGCAAGGCATGACTCTAAATATTTTAGAACTAAATGACCTGACTGCGACTCAGGTCGCCACAATTCTTGATAATGCTGCACTGTGGAAGCGCGACCCCGCAGGGATTCCACAGGCTCTAAAAGGGAAGGGTGTCGCACTTGTATTTGAGAAACCATCTGCGCGCACGCGCCTCTCATCAGAGATGGCGGTAGCGACACTCTCTGGGCATCCGATCTACATTCGACCTGAGGAGTTAGGGATCGGAACGCGCGAGACGGCAGAGGATGTAGCGCTCACTCTCGGTTCTTACTGCGCAATTATTGCAGCACGCGTCTTCGATCACGCAGTACTTGAGCAGATGAGGGCGGTCTCGAATGTTCCCGTAATTAACTTGCTCTCAGATCGCGCTCACCCGTGTCAGGGACTCGCGGATGTGCTGACGATTAGAGAACTATTTGGCTCTGTCGAGGGGCGACGTATTGCATACATCGGCGACGGGAACAACGTCACAGCATCTCTTGCATTCGCCGCTGCGCTTACTGGGCTTGAACTAATCGTCTCATCGCCACCTGGCTATGAGCTGGACGGCGAAGTAGTAGAGAACGCCCGCAATCTTGGGGGCTCTATTACCTTGATCCAGGACCCAATCGAGGCTGCCCAAGGTGTTGATGCTGTCTACACCGATGTCTGGGCATCAATGGGGGAGGAGGCTGAGGCCGAGGAGCGTCGAGCCGCTTTCGCTGGGTGGCAAGTAGATGATCGAGTTATGTCGGCAGCCTCGCAAGACGCTTGGTTCATGCACTGCCTCCCTGCGCATCGTGGTGAAGAAGTCAGCGCCTCAGTCATTGATGGTGATCGCTCCGCAGTCTGGGCGCAGGCCGCAAATCGAATGCATACTGCGAGGGCGCTCTTTGCTCTGGTCGTGGCGGCGGGAGGCGCAGACTGATGTCGACCCTAAGTAAGCCTCAACGTCAGCATCGAATAGTCAAACTCCTAGAGGGGCAAGATGTAGGGAGCCAAGAGGATCTTCAGGTACTACTTGCGGCTGAAGGAATTATCGTGACTCAGGCGACAGTCAGTCGTGACCTAGAGGACCTAGGAGCGGTAAAGGTGCGCACTAAGGGCGGCTTGGTCTATGCCATTCCAGAGCTTGCTCAGGAGCGTGTCGCCCCCGATGACCACTTACGTCGCGTGATGGGGGAGTTTGTAGTCGAGATCGCAAGCAGCGGGAATATTGTCGTCCTGCGGACTCCGCCCGGTTCGGCGCATGTGGTGGGCTCCGCTCTTGATCGCTCTGGGCTAGAAGATGTAATCGGAAATGTAAGCGGCGACGATACCGTTATGGTTATCTGCGCTGAGTCCGTGCCAAGTTCTTTGATAGCGGGCAGGCTCTCCGAGCTTGCCGGTCTTTAATTACTCGAGAAGATTTACTAAAAAACAGGAGATAGATCGTGAGTGCAAAGCGTGTTGTGTTGGCATACTCCGGAGGCCTTGATACATCTGTGGCCGTTAAGTGGATCCAGGAGGAATGGAACGCCGAGGTAATTGCACTCGCAGTAGACGTGGGGCAGGTTCCAGATGCTGACGCCGCGTACTGGGATGCGATCCTTGAGCGCGCTAAGGCAGCGGGTGCAGTAGAGGCCGAGGTAATCGACGCTAAGGCCGAGTTTGCATCTGAGTACTTTGGGCGCGCACTCAAGGCCAATGCACTATACGAAGGTAAGTACCCACTCGTCTCAGCACTCTCGCGCCCAGTAATCGTCAAGCACTTGGTAGATGCAGCGCGTCGCTATAAAGGTGATGCTGTAGCCCATGGCTGCACGGGCAAGGGTAATGATCAGGTTCGGTTTGAGGTCGGAGTACGCACGCTCAACCCGTCATTAGAGGTACTCGCACCTACGCGCGTCTGGGGCTTTACGAGAGAAGACTCCATTGAGTACGCCGAGCGCTTCGGTATCCCCATCAATGTGAGCAAGGCAAAGCCCTACTCAATCGATGAGAACCTAGTTGGGCGCGCAATTGAGTGCGGCGAGATGGAGGACCCCTGGGCCGCTCCTCCGTCAGATATTTATGACCTAACGAGCCATGTTGCGGATGCTCCAAGTGTTCCTCGCGAGGTCGTAATCGGATTCGAACGTGGACTGCCGATAAGTCTCGATGGTGAACTGATGCCTATGGAGCGCCTTGTCCCGCTTATGGGGGAGATCGCTGGCTCTTATGGATATGGGCGTATCGACATGGTTGAGAACCGCAGGGTTGGAATCAAGAGCCGTGAGACCTACGAATGCCCCGGCTCTCTCGCTCTAATAGTTGCGCACCAAGACCTCGAGGGGATCACTCTTGAGCGTGATGTCATGCGCGAGAAAGCTCGCCTTGAGTCGCGTTATGCAGAGCTCGTATACGACGGACTTTGGTTCTCGCCTCTGCGTGAGGCTCTAGATGCGTTCATCGACTCGACACAAGAGCATGTAACCGGGGAGGTGCGCCTCCTCTTGGAGCCAGGGCGTTGTGCCCCTAATGGTCGCCGTTCTCCATCAGGCCTCTACGACTACGGACTCGCTACATACGAAGCTACCGATACTTTCCGGCACGAAGATGCCGCCGGGTTCGTGCGGCTCTGGGGTCTATCAGCAGAGACTTGGTCACGCCGTCAACGCCCTGGTGGTGTCGTTTGAGTAACCAAGATTCGAGTAATCACGGCACATCAGTACCCGCTGGTCAACCGTTATGGCATGGCCGTTTCGGCGATGGGCCCTCCGAAGAGTTGCTTGCATTTACGGTGAGCCTCTCTTTTGATAAGCGTCTTGCTATGGATGACATCGCTGGCTCGCGCGCGCATGTCGCCATGCTCGGGTCAGTTGGTTTACTTACCTCTGGCGAGGTAGATGCTGTACAGAGTGCGCTCAATACTGTTGAGACAGAATTAGCTGGAGGCGTTTTTGTCTTCGCACCAACCGATGAGGATATCCATACTGCTGTCGAGCGTCGTGTTACTGAGATTGCAGGGGATGCTGGCGCAAAGCTGCATACTGGTCGGAGCCGTAATGACCAGGTAGCGACTGATCTGCGACTCTGGGTAAAGCGAGAAGCTAGAGAGGTTGCACTGCGCATCGATGCTCTCCAGCGCGTCCTATTCGCTCGCGCC
>CAMDSG010000135.1 GCA_945907055.1 Bifidobacterium breve
TTCTATCAAGAGCCCGTAATGCGGCGCATTAAGCCCTAGGTTAAGAATCGTGACTGGTTTTGTGATCGCCATCTCTGCCTTGTTAGGGCTCTTGATCGGTTCGTTCCTCAACGTCGTGATCTGGCGTGTTCCGCGTCATGAGTCAATAGTTACTCCGCCTTCACGATGCCCGGGATGCGAGCAACTTATTCGCCCCTACGACAACATCCCGGTGCTTTCATGGCTAATCCTTAGGGGTAAGTGCCGTAACTGCAAGACCAAGATATCGGCGCGCTATCCGCTGGTAGAGGCGGGAACGGCAATCCTTTGGGGTTTGCTCGCTTGGCGGTTTGCAGGGTCGTGGGCCTTAACTGCCTATCTCGTATTGGCTGGCGGTCTCGTTGTTCTCTCACTAATTGATCTCGATACGTTTTTGCTGCCGAACCGAATCGTCTACCCGCTAACAATCGCAGTGACGTTGCTTTTTGGAGTAGCTGGCGTCCTCGATGGGGGACTAGGCGACTTCCGGCGGGCGCTCCTCTGCGGTCTCGTCGTCTTTGCCGTATTTCTCCTGCTCCACCTGATTTCGCCCAGGGGTATGGGGTTCGGCGATGTAAAATTCTCCTTCGTACTTGGGGTAGCTCTCGGCTGGGTCTCGCCTGCTACCGCGTTTTTGGGAATATTCATGGGCTTCTTGCTCGGTTCGGTGGTCGGTATTGGCCTAATCGCCACCAAGATCAAGACTCGTAAGGACCATGTTCCTTTTGGGCCTTTTATGGCTCTAGGTGCGGTGAGCGCCCTTCTAATCGGGCCACCGATACTGCGCCTGCTCGGCCAGTAGCAGCCACATTTGGGGCTTTCGGCCCGTCAAGATTCGAACCCGGTTCTGCCGATCCACGCTCTAACCAAGATGCATGGGCCTCAAGATCTCTGCGCACTCAGTTGCCTATTGGGGTTTAACAGGTCTAATGTTGCGCAGGTTAACGAGCGGAGTCTTTTGTGGCGAGTGTTACCAAAATCGAGTTACTTACTCCCTTGGAGGTTGCGGGCGCCATGCGCGTCTCAACTATGACCGTCTACCGCCTTGTGAAGTCGGGGGATATCCCAGCCATTAGGGTCGGAAAGCACCTAAGAATTCGTGTCGCGGACCTCAATGCTTATCTTGAGTCGCGCATGGTCACCCCTAGCCAAGAGGGGGGCGCATGGCCCGGAGAGTAATCGGTCTCGATATTGGAACCCATGCGGTAAGAGTCGCAGAGGTTGAACTCGATGATCCGCCTCGCGTTGTTGCCTTCGGGCAGGTGGCGCTTCCTTACGAAGCGGTGCGCGAGGGAGAGATTGTTGACTCGGCTGCAGTTACTAAGGCAGTCGCTCGACTCTGGAGCGAACTCGGCCTCGGCAAAGGCGAAGTACGCGTAGGCATAGCAAGTCCGCGCGTGATCGTTAGAACAATCGACATGCCTGTTATGTCGGATACAGACCTCGCTGGAGCCCTCCGCTTTCAGGCGGGTGACCTAATTCCGATTCCGATCGATGAAGCGGCATTCGATTTTCAGGTACTAGAGCAGATCGAGAAATCAGAGGATGCCGACCCCGATGCAGAGCCTATGCAGCGTGTGCTATTCGCTGCGGCCCATCGGGACACGGTCACTACGCTCGTTGATGCAGTGCGCGCTGCAGGTGTACGAGTCTCGGCTGTAGATCTTGTTCCGCTCGCCCTGGTGCGGTCACTCGGGCGCAGAGTCGGTACCAACGGCCCGGCAGCAGAGGCGATAGTCAGCGTTGGAGCGGGCACGACTGTTGTCGCTATCCACGAATCTGGGATACCGCGTTTTGTCCGTATTGTCGGGGGTGGAGGGCGAAGTGCTACCGCTGCAATCGAGAGCGCCCTTGGGCTCTCGGTCGAGGACGCAGAGGCGATTAAGCGTGATGGTTCTAGTGACCCTGAGGTTGCGGCCCAAGTGGATGCTGCAGTCTCGGGTCCAATGCGCGCAGTGGTTGAGGCGATTCGCGGCTCGGTTGATTTCTATCGCGGTCAGTCAGATGCGCGCGCTGTTCTGCAGGTAACGCTCACTGGTGGAGGGGCATCGCAGCGAGGACTCCTAGATGCAGTCTCGGATGCGCTTGAACTACCTACCTCAATGGCCTCACCCCGAAGGCTCATAACAGTCGGAGAGATCGGGTTCTCGGTAGACGACATCCCTGACCTTGACCCATACCTTCCCGTTCCCGTCGGGCTCGCTCTCAGCGCTTTGGGCTCCGGGAAACGTATCAATCTCCTCCCTGACAAGGGCGCCGAGATTGATCGCAAGCGGATCCTGACTCTCGCTGGAGCAATCGGTGCCGCACTATTAGTCATTCTCGGATTCATGACCTTCTTGGCCAGTAGTCGCCTTAGCAATGCCGAGGCTGATCGGGACAAGGCTCAGGCTAAAAACACTTTGTTAGAGGCTGAGGCGGCGACATACGCAGACGCACAGTCAGAGAAGGCCTTGGTTGATGGACTCAGCCGTCAAGCTGTAGCGGTGCTCGCAACCGACGTCTCCTGGTCGCGAATGCTTCAGGAGATTGCGCGCACAATTCCAAATGATTCTTGGTTAACCGCCTTTCAAGGCTCAACGACGGCCCCGACATCAGGTGCTGCAACCTTTGATTCGACCTCGGGGGTAACGGGTTCCACGGGCGCTGTTACTCCTAGCGCAGGAGTGATTAGCAATATCGGAACCGCTTCGTTCTCTGCAACGGGGCTCGACTTCACCTCTGTCGCATCTTGGATACAGCGCATCGGAGAGATACCTTCGTTCTCAGGGTTATGGGTACCAAGCGCTACCAAGGATGGCGCGGCTGGAACAACTCGTTCGCTGGTTACCTACTCGTCCACAGCGAACATAACTTCTGCCGCTACATCCGATAGGACTAGTCGTTTCGGGGGTCAGCGATGAATCGCCGAGCGATACTGGGGATCGTAGGTGGAGCGGTGGCAGTACTGCTCCTGTGGTGGGTCTTTATCTACTCGCCTAAGCAGAGTGCAACATCGACTGCCCGAAGCGAGGCTGCTGCCGCCGAACGACGGAGTCTTGATCTTGAGGCGACTCTCGCTCGCCTTAAAGAACTCAATCGCAATCGACCTGAGCTTGAGGCATCGCTCCGAACATTGAATGCTGCTGTTCCGGCTACCCCAGATCTTGCAGTCTTTATTCTGAGCGCAAATGAAATTGCTGCACTCGCTGGCGTTGACTTCTTATCAATCTCTCCATCTCCGCCTTCTGCAGGTTTAACGCCAGGTGCCCCGACGACCATCGCCATCTCTATCCAGGTCAAGGGTGGTTTCTTTGCTGTTGTTGATTACCTCAATCGCTTGGAGGACCTCGAGAGGATCGTCGTCGTCGATGGAGTAAATCTCGCGGGTCAGGGCTCGGGGGCTTCGTCCGCATCGAATGATCCTGGTGCAGACCCTGCTGCGATCTCAGTAACTCTGACTGCTCGCATGTTTACGCGTGCATCTCCGGCCGGTGCGACTGGCACCACGATCAACACGGGAAATACCGGAGTCTCTGGCTCAACTGGAATTACTGGCTCAACAGCGCCAGCGAGCACGACCACAGAACTCCCGGCGAATTAGGCGAATTAGGTGGAGCATCATGGCTAGTCCAATCGACAACAAACGAGCAAAAGTCATCGGCGGTATAGGCGTAGGGTTCATCGCCGTGTTCCTGCTCCTCAAAGTATTCACCGGCGGGGGCGGCGGCAGCGATGTGCCGGCTCCAACGAATGACTTCGGATCCATTCAGTCCACAACGACCACCACGGTTCCGGCACCCGATATTCCCGGCGGATCATTCGATGTTTTTGCTACCAAGGACCCCTTTGCTCCCGTCATCTCAATCGATAATGGCACCCCATCTATACCGGGTGTTACAGGCGTAACGGGTTCGACTGGAGGCGGCGGATCTACAACCCCCACGGTTGGTACCGCTGTTGCGGTCGTTGATGTATACGACCAAGCAGGGACTCTCGTTGCTGCAATTCGTGTCGGGTCAACCGTCTATACGGTCTCAGCCGGTGACACATTTGCAACCTCTTACATGGTGGTGAGTCTCGAAGGTTCCTGCGCCCAGTTGCTATATGGAGATGCGCCTTTCCAGCTCTGCAAGGGCGAAGAAGTCATTAAGTAGGGATTAGTGGCCTGCTCATAGCTAAACAAGCCTGAGTTAGGCCGGTCTCGCCGGTAAGATCACGGGAGCAAATTTAATCGACTAACAGCCTCTTTAGGCACAGCGAAAGGCATGCGCGTGTTGCGGTACTTAACGGCCGGAGAGTCTCACGGGCCAGCGCTTGTCGTGGTTATCGAAGGGCTACCAGCCGGGCTTCCGGTGACTATTGAAGAAGTAAGCAACGAGCTTGGCCGACGACGACTGGGTTACGGGCGCGGACCTCGAATGCATTTCGAGCGTGATGAGGTTGAGTTTCTATCCGGCGTGCGTCACGGAGCAACCCTCGGCTCGCCTCTATCAATATTGATTCGTAATACCGAGTGGCCTAAATGGGAAGAGGAGATGGGTTCGGCGCCAGGCGTAACTGCCAAGCCGCTAACCCAGCCACGCCCCGGGCATGCCGACCTAATCGGAATGCAGAAGTACGGATTCTCCGATGCACGAAATGTTCTGGAGCGCGCAAGCGCGCGCGAGACCGCTGCGCGCGTCGCTGCAGGTGCAATCGCTAAAGCATTGCTTCGTGAAATTGGTACGACAGTGATCAGCCATGTCGTTCGTATGGGGGAGGCCACCGTCAGCGACGGGGCTGCTACCCCTGGGCCAGAGGATCTTGAGACCATCGACGCATCGCCGGTGCGCTGCTTCGATAAATCAAGCGAGGCAGCAATGATCGCAGCGGTCGAGGGAGCCTCTAAGGCCGGGGACTCCCTTGGGGGAATTGTCGAGATCCTCGGTTTCGGAGTAACTCCTGGTCTCGGATCCCACGTGCATTGGGATCGCAAGATCGACGGGCTCCTCGCTCAAGCATTAACGAGTATTCAAGCTATGAAAGCCGTTGAG